>NZ_JBBDQW010000037.1:0-37720 GCF_040905785.1 Tistlia sp. | reverse complement strand
CAAGCACGAGCTGGTGCTGGCGATCATCGGCGGCCTGTTCGTGCTGGAGACCGTCTCGGTGATCGTCCAGGTCGCCTCCTTCAAGCTGACGGGCAAGCGCGTGTTCCGCATGGCGCCGCTGCACCATCACTTCGAGAAGAAGGGCTGGGCCGAGCCGACCGTGGTCATCCGCTTCTGGATCATCGCCGTGATCCTGGCGCTGATCGGCCTCTCGAGCCTGAAGCTGCGGTGAGGCCATGATCGACCTCCCCTTCTTCCATGGCTACACGGTCGCCGTCCTCGGCCTCGGCAAGTCCGGCCTGGCGGCGGCGCGCGCCCTGCAGGTCGCCGGTGCCGAGGTCTGGGCCTGGGACGACAAGGAGGACGCCCGCGCCCGCGCCCGCGAGGCCGGCATCCACCTGGTCGACCTCTACAGCGCCGACTGGGAGGAGCCGATCACCCTGGTGATCAGCCCGGGCATTCCCCACGAGCACCCGGAGCCGCATCCGGTCGCCGCCCTGGCGCGCGCCCACGACGTCGAGATCATCGGCGAGATCGAGCTGCTCGGCCGTTCCGACCGGGACGCCCGCTACATCGGCATCACCGGCACCAACGGCAAGTCGACGACGACGGCGATGATCGGCCACATCCTGGGCCTGGCGCGCCGGCGGGTCGACGTCGGCGGCAACCTGGGCACGCCGGCGACGGCGCTCGAGCCGGTTGGTCCGGACGGCTTCCACGTCCTCGAGATGTCGAGCTACGCGCTGGAGATCACCTTCTCGATCACCTTCGACATCGCCGTCCTTCTCAACATCACGCCCGATCACCTGGAGCGGCACGGCGGCATGGCCGGCTACGTCGCCGCCAAGCGCAACATCTTCCGGCGCCAGACCCGGCCGCGGGCGGCGGTCATCGGCGTCGACGACGAGACCTGCCGGGCGATCCACGCCGAGCTGGTCGCCACCAACCACCAGATCATCCGACCGATCTCGGCCGAGCGCGCCGTCCCGGGCGGCGTCTACGTGCTCGAGGGCCTGCTGACCGACGACACCGGGGGCCAGGCCGTGCCGGTGCTCGACCTCAAGGAGGTCGCGACCCTGCCCGGCCGCCACAACTGGCAGAACGCCGCCGCGGCCTACGCCGCCTGCCGCGCCGCCGGCGTCGAGGCCGCGACGATCACGGCGGCGCTGCGCAGCTTCGCCGGCCTGCCGCACCGCCAGGAGCTGATCGCGACCGTGGAGGGCGTCGCCTACGTCAACGACTCCAAGGCGACCAACCTCGATGCCGCGGCCAAGGCCCTGGCCTGCTACGACGCGGTCTACTGGATCGCCGGGGGTCGGGCCAAGGAGCCCGGACTGGGCGCCCTGGAGCCCCTGCTCGGCCATGTCGCCGAGGCCTTCCTGATCGGCGAAGCCTCGGCGTCCTTCGCCGAGGCCCTCGAGGGCCGGGTGCCGACCCGGCGCTGCGGCGACCTGGCCACGGCGGTGGCGGCGGCGACCGTCGCGGCGCGCCGCGACCGCCGTCCCGGCGCGGTCGTACTGCTGTCGCCGGCCTGCGCCTCCTTCGACCAGTTCGCCTCCTTCGAGGAGCGCGGCGAGGTCTTCCGCAAGGCCGTCTCGGCGGTCTCGGGCATGCAGGCCGAGCGCGCGGGAGGCACGCCATGATGCCCGGCTACGGACGCGCCGACACCTCCCTGGTCGGGCGCTGGTGGTGGACCGTCGACCGCTGGTCCCTGGTCGCGCTCTTCGTGCTGATGGCCTTCGGGGCGGTGCTGATCGTCGCCGCCTCGCCCGCGGTCTCGGAGCGCATCGGCCTCGACACCTTCTCGCTGGCCAAGCGCCAGCTCGTGCTGCAGCCGCTGGCGATCGCCCTGATGCTCGGCCTGTCGCTGCTCAGCGCGCGCTGGATCCGCCGCGTCGGCGTGCTCGGCCTGCTCGCCAGCCTGGTGCTGCTGGTCCTGACGCTGGCGGTCGGCAACGAGATCAAGGGCGCGGTGCGCTGGATCAACCTGGGCGGCTTCTCGCTGCAGGCCTCGGAGTTCGCCAAGCCCTGCTTCGCCATCGGCGCCGGCTGGCTGTTCGCTCTCGGCCAGGAGCACCGGGAGTTTCCGGGCTGGGCCGCAGCGACCGCGCTGTGGGCGGTGATGGTCGGGCTGCTGCTGATGCAGCCGGACCTCGGCCAGGCCGTGATGATGAGCGCGATCTTCGGCGTGCAGTTCTTCCTGGCCGGCCTGCCCTGGTTCCTGGTCGGCGGCTTCGCGGCGCTCGGCCTGGCCGGCATCGGTGGCGCCTACTTCCTGTTCCCCCACGTGGCGCAGCGCATCGACTCCTTCCTCGATCCGGCCGCCGGCGACCGCTACCAGATCGACCGCTCGCTTGAGGCCTTCGCCGACGGCGGCCTGTTCGGCCGCGGGCCCGGCGAGGGCCGGGTCAAGGAGGTGCTGCCCGACGCCCACGCCGACTTCGTCTTCGCCGTCGCCGGCGAGGAACTCGGCCTGCTCGCCTGCTTGGTCCTGGTCCTGCTGTTCGCCTTCATCATGCTGCGCGGCTTCACGCGCGCGCTCGGCGAGAACAACCTCTTCGTGCTGCTCGCCTCGGCCGGCCTGTTCACCCAGTTCGGGCTGCAGGCCCTGATCAACATGGGCTCCTCGCTGCACCTGATCCCGACCAAGGGCATGACCCTGCCCTTCGTCAGCTACGGCGGCTCGTCGCTGATCGCGCTGGCGATCGGCATGGGCATGGCGCTGGCGCTGACCCGACGCTACGCCGGACAGGGAGGCGCGCCATGACCGCAGCCAAGCATTCCCAGGGGCGCGAGCGGAGGCTGGCGGCGCTCGCCGCCGGCGGCACCGGCGGCCACCTGTTCCCGGCCAAGGCCCTGGCCCAGGCCCTGCTGGCGCGCGGCTGGAAGGTCGTGCTGATCACCGACGAGCGCGGCGGCGGCTTCGGCCCGGACCTGCCGCAGGTCGAGGTCTACCGCATCTCGGCCGGCGGCCTCGCCGGCGGCGGCGCGGTGCGCAAGGCCCGCAGCCTGGCCAAGCTCGCCTACGGCGCCTTCGAGGCCTGGTCGCTGCTCGGCCGCCTGAAGCCGGCCGTCGCCATCGGCTTCGGCGGCTACCCCTCGGTGCCGACCATCCTGGCCGCCCACCGCCGGCGCATCCCGATCGTGCTGCACGAGCAGAACCAGATCGCCGGGCGCGCCAACCGCCTGCTCGCGGCACGCGCCAAGGTCATCGCCGTCTCCTTCCCCGAAACCCGCGGCCTGGAGTCGGTCGCCGAGCGCCTGCGCGTCACCGGCAACCCGGTGCGCGCCGCCATCGCGGCCCTCGGCAGCAAGCCCTTCGGCGTGCCGGGCGAGACGGACCGCCTGCGCCTGCTGGTGACCGGCGGCAGCCAGGGCGCGCGCGTCTTCAACGAGTTGCTGCCCAAGGCGCTGTGCCGCCTGCCGGACGATCTCAAGGGCCGCCTGCGGGTCGTCCAACAGGTTCGCGGCGATGACCTGGAGAGCGTCGCCGAGACCTACCGGGCGTGCGGCATCGACTGCGAGCTCAAGGACTTCTTCGACGACATGCCGGAGCGCCTGGCCGCCACCCACCTGCTGGTCTGCCGGGCCGGCGCCTCGACGATCACGGAGCTGGCCGCGGCCGGGCGGCCGGCGATCCTGGTGCCCTACCCCTTCGCCGCCGACGACCACCAGACCGGCAACGCCCACGCCTTCGCCCAGGCCGGCGGTGGCTGGGTCATGCCGCAGCACGACCTGACCCCGGAGCGGCTGGCCGAGCGCGTCGCCGCCCTGCTCGCCGACCCCGGCACCCTGGCGCGCGCCTCGACGGCGGCGCGCGCCTTCGCCGAGCCCGATGCGGCGCTGCGCCTCGCCGACCTGATCGCCGAGACGCTGGACGGCGACGGCCAGCAGCTGCCGGCCGAGAGGCCCGGCAAGGAGGCTGCGGCATGAGGGCCCTTCCGCTCGACATCGGCATGATCCACTTCGTCGGCATCGGCGGCATCGGCATGTCTGGCATCGCCGAGATCCTGCACAACCTCGGCTACCAGGTGCAGGGCAGCGACCAGTCCGACAGCGCCAACGTCAAGCGCCTGCGCGACCACGACATCTCGGTCTCGATCGGGCACCGCGCCGAGAACCTGGGCGAGGCCACGGTCGTGGTCATCTCCTCGGCGGTGAAGGCCGACAACCCCGAGGTCCAGGCCGCCCGCGCCCGCTTCGTGCCGGTCGTGCGGCGCGCCGAGATGCTCGGGGAGCTGATGCGCCTGAAGTGGTCGATCGCGGTCGGCGGCACCCACGGCAAGACGACCACGACCTCGCTGGTCGCGGCCCTGCTCGACGGCGCCGGCCTCGATCCCACGGTGATCAACGGCGGCATCATCAACGCCTACGGCACCAACGCGCGGCTCGGCGAAGGCGACTGGATGGTCGTCGAGGCCGACGAGAGCGACGGCACCTTCACCAAGCTGCCGGCGACTATCGCGCTGGTCACCAACATCGACCCCGAGCACCTCGACCACTACGGCAGCGTCGAGAAGCTGCACGAGGCCTTCGAGACCTTCGTCGAGAACATCCCCTTCTACGGCTTCGCGGTGCTCTGCCTCGACCACCCCGCGGTGCAGACGCTGATCGGCCGCATCGAGGACCGCCGCATCGTCACCTACGGCTTCTCGCCCCAGGCCGAGGTGCGCGCGGACAAGATGGTGCTGGACGCCGAGGGCGCCCGCTTCGACGCCGTCATCGCCGACCGCCGGACCGGCCGCGAGCAGCGCTTCGCCGACCTGCGCCTGCCGATGTTCGGCCAGCACAACGTCCAGAACGCCCTCGCCGCGATCGCCGTGGCGCAGGAGATGAACCTGCCGGAGGCCTCGATCCGCGAGGCGCTGGCGCGCTTCGGCGGCGTCAAGCGGCGCTTCACCCGCACCGGCATCGCCCACGGCATCACCGTGATCGACGACTACGGCCACCACCCGGTCGAGATCGCCGCGGTGTTGCGCGCGGCGCGCCAGACCGCCGCCAGGCGCGTCGTCGCCGTCGTGCAGCCGCACCGCTACTCGCGCCTGGCCGGCCTGTTCGAGGAATTCTGCCGCTGCTTCAACGACGCCGACGCGGTGATCGTCGCCGACGTCTACGCGGCCGGCGAGGCGCCCATCGAGGGCGCCGACAAGGAGCATCTGGCGGCGGGCCTGCGCAGCCACGGCCACCGGCAGGTGGTCGAGCTGGAAAGCCCCGAGGCCCTGGCCGCCACCGTCGCCGAGATCGCCGGGCCCGGCGACCTCGTCGTCTGTCTGGGCGCTGGCAACATCACCGCCTGGGCGCAGACCCTGCCCGGCGAGCTGGAAGCCCGGCTGGGCGGAGGCGGCTCATGAGCGTCGCCGCCACCCGTACCCAGAGCCTGATCGAGCGGCTGCCGGCGGTCCGCGGCCGGCTCACCGAGCAGGCACCGCTGGCCGGTGTGACCTGGTTCCGCGTCGGCGGGCCGGCCGAGGTCGCCTTCCGCCCGGCCGACCGCGACGACCTCGCCGGCTTCCTCGCGGCCAAGCCGGCCGATGTGCCGGTGACGGTGATCGGCGTCGCCTCCAACCTGCTGGTGCGCGACGGCGGCGTGCCGGGCGTCGTCCTGCGCCTGGGCCGCAGCTTCGCCGGCGTCGAGATCGAGGGCGAAGAGGTCACGGCCGGCGCCGGTGCGCTCGACGTCAACGTCGCCCAGGCGGCCGCGCGCGCCGGCCTCGGCGGCCTGGAGTTCCTGGTCGGCGTGCCCGGCACCATCGGTGGCGCGCTGCGCATGAACGCCGGCGCCTACGGCCGCGAGCTCAAGGACGTACTGCTCTGGGCCGAGGCGCTGGACCCGAACGGCCGGCTGCACCGGCTGGAGCCGGAGGCGATGGGCCTGGGCTACCGGCACTGCGAGGTGCCGGACGACTGGATCTTCGCCGCGGCGCGCCTGCGCGGCACCCCGGACGAGCCGGAGGCCATCGCCCGCCGCATGGGCGAGATTCAACAGGCCCGCGCCGAGAGCCAGCCGATCCGCAGCCGCACTGGCGGCAGCACCTTCCGCAACCCGCCCGGCGAGCGCGCCTGGCAACTGATAGACCGCGCCGGCTGCCGCGGCCTGCGCAAGGGCGGCGCCCAGGTCTCGGAGAAGCACTGCAACTTCCTGATCAACACCGGCACCGCCACGGCCGCCGACCTCGAGGGTCTGGGCGAGGAGGTCCGACGCCGGGTGCGCCAAGAGACCGGCATCGAGCTCGCCTGGGAGATCAAGCGGATCGGCGTCGCGGCCGGCCAGGGAGGCGACCCATGAGTGCGACGAAGCTGCGCGTCGCCGTGCTCTACGGCGGCTTCTCGGCCGAGCGCGAGGTCTCGCTGGTCAGCGGCAAGGCCTGCCTTGAAGCGCTGTCGACCCTCGGCCACGAGGCCGTCGCCATCGACATGACCCGCGACCTCGCCGCCCTGATGGCGGCCCTGACGCCGCGCCCCGACGTCGTGCTCAACGCTCTCCACGGTCGCTGGGGCGAGGACGGCTGCGTCCAGGGGCTGCTCAACGTCCTGGGCATCCCCTACACCCATTCCGGCCTGCTGGCCTCGTCCCTGGCCATGCACAAGCCGACCGCCAAGCGCCTGTTCGAGGCCGCCGGCCTGCGCTGCCCGGGCGGCGAGGTGCTGCACCGCTCGGTGGTCGAGGCCGGCGACCCGATGCCGCGGCCTTACGTCGTCAAGCCGATCGAGGAGGGCTCCTCGGTGGGCGTGGTCATCGTGCAGGCCGGCGACAACGTCCCGCCGATCCAGACCGGCGCCTGGCCCTACGGCGAGCGGGTCCTGGTCGAGCCCTACATCCCGGGCCGCGAGCTGACCGTCTCGGTGATGGGCGACCGCGCCCTGGCGGTCACCGAGCTGCGGCCGAAGCGCGGCTTCTACAACTACGAGGCCAAGTACACGGGCGGCAAGACCGAGCACCTGGTGCCGGCGCCGGTGCCGGAGCCGATCTACGCCCAGGCGATGGAGGAGGCGCTGGCGGCGCACCGGACCCTGGGCTGCCGCGGCGTCAGCCGCGCCGACTTCCGCTACGACGACCGGCCCGAGCAGGGCGAGGCCGGCGGCCTCTACCTGCTCGAGGTCAACACGCAGCCGGGCATGACGCCGCTCAGCCTGGTCCCCGAACAGGCCGCCTACCTCGGAATCTCCTTTCCCGAGCTGGTCGGCTGGATGCTGGAGCAGGCCGCATGCGACTGAGCCGTTCGACCCGCAGCCGCGGCGCCGCCGCCTCGGCGGCCAACCCGACGGCCCGCCCGCGGCCGCCGGTGCGCGGCCGGCCGAGCCGGCGCGCGCCGACGCGCAAGCCGGCGCGAATCGGCCGCTGGGCGCGCTGGCTCGGCTTCGGCCTGCTGCCCGCGGCGCTGCTCGGCGCCGGCGTCCTGGTCTGGCAGTCCGGCGTCCTGGACCGCGCCGCGGCCTCGGTCTCGGAGGCGAGCCTGCGGCTGACCGGCGACCTGGGCCTGAAAGTCCGCACCGTCCTGGTCGAGGGCCGCGGCCACACCGCGCCCGACGACCTGCTGGCGCTGCTCGGCGTCGAGCGCGGCATGCCGATCCTGGCCGTCGATCCGGCGGCGGCCCGCGCACGCCTGGACGCCCTGCCCTGGGTCGCCGACGCCGAGGTCGAGCGGCGGCTGCCCGACACGCTCTACATCCGCCTGACCGAGCGCAAGCCGCTGGCGCTCTGGCAGCACGACCGCGCGATCACGGTGATCGACGCCGGAGGCAGGGTCATCCCCGGAGTCCACCCCGGCCGCTTCGCCAAGCTGCTGCTGGTCGTCGGCGAGGACGCGGCCCCCCATGCCGCAGCGCTGCTGGCGATGCTCGAGGGCGAGCCGGACCTGGCCGAGAAGGTCACCGCCGCGATCCGCGTCGGCGGCCGGCGTTGGAACCTGCGCCTCGACGGCAACATCGACGTCCGCCTGCCCGAGGAGGGCGCCCCGGCGGCCTGGGCGCGCTTCGCGCAGATGGTCCGGCGCGAGCAGCTGCTCGAGCACGACGTCGCCCTGGTCGACCTGCGCCTGCCCGACCGCCTGATCGTCCGTACCTCGCGCGGCGGCGTCCCGCCGCTTCGCGCCAAGGGCCAGGAGACCTGAAAAGCGCCATGAAGAAGCGTCCCCGCCGCAACCCGACCGGCGTCTTCGCAGCGCTCGACGTGGGCAGCAGCAAGATCTGCTGCCTGATCGCGCGCCTCGAGGAGGAGCGCGGCCAGGCGCCGCGCCTGCGCGTCACCGGCATCGGCCAGCAGCTCAGTCGCGGGGTCAAGGCCGGCGCGGTGATCGACATGGACGCCGCCGAGACGGCGATCCTGAGCGCCGTGCATGCCGCCGAGCAGATGGCCGGCGAGGAGATCGAGCAGGTCGCCGTCAGCCTGTCCGGCGGCTACCCGGCCTCGCGCCTGCTCAGCGTCGAGGTCTCGATCGACGGCCACGAGGTCGGCGACGAGGACCTGCGCCGGGCGCTCGACCAGGGCCACCAGCTCGAGGGCCTGCTCGGCCAGCCCGAGAAGGGCCGCCAGCTGATCCACTCGATCCCGGTCGGCTACACGATCGACGGCAGCCGCGGCATCCGCGACCCGCGCGGCATGTACGGCGAGCGCCTGGGCGTCAACATGCACATCGTCACCGCCGCCAGCGGGCCGGTGCGCAACCTGGCGACCTGCGTCCAGCGCTGCCACCTCGACATCAGCGCCTTCGTCGTCTCGCCCTTCGCCTCCGGCCTCGCCGGCCTGGTGCCCGACGAGATGGAGCTGGGCGTCACGCTGATCGACATGGGCGGCGGCACGACCTCGATCGCGGTCTTCGTCGAGGGCAGCGTGGTCCACACCGACATCGTGCCGGTCGGCGGCCAGCACGTGACCAGCGACGTCGCGCGCGGCCTGTCGACCACCCTCGCCCATGCCGAGCGGCTCAAGACGCTCTACGGCCACGCCGTCGCGACCTCGGCCGACGAGCACGCGACGATCGACGTGCCGCAGGTCGGCGAGGAGGACGAGGGCCACGTCCAGCAGGTGCCGCGCTCGCTCCTGGTCGGCATCGTTCAGCCGCGCCTGGAGGAGACCTTCGAGCTGGTGCGCTCGCGCCTCGAGGCCAGCGGATTCGACAAGGCCGGCGGCCGCCGCGTGGTGCTGACCGGCGGCGCCAGCCAGCTGCCCGGCATGCGCGACCTGGCCGCCCTGGTGCTCGACAAGCAGGTCCGCATCGGCCGGCCGATCCACCTGACCGGGCTGGCCGAAGCGACCAGCGGACCGGCCCACACCGTCGGCGCGGGGCTGCTCGCCTACGCGCTGCAGCAGGATCACAGGGCGCCGGCGGCGGCCGGCGCCGAACGAGAGGAGGCGGCCGGCGGCGTCGGCCGCATCGGGCGATGGCTGAAGCAGCACTTCTAGCCAGGGGATGGGGACAGCTCCGCATGGGGAGCGAAAAGGCCGCCGGCGCCGGGCCGGCACGAGGATACCGGCGCCCGAGGGGCCGGAACACAGAGCGGTAGAACGGAGGCAACGATGACTTTGACCTTGAACGTGCCGGATACCGAGCCGCAGCTGCGGCCCCGGATCACCGTCGTCGGCGTCGGCGGCGCGGGCGGCAACGCCGTCAACAACATGATCCGCTCCAACCTGGAGGGGGTCGAGTTCATGATCGCCAACACCGACGCCCAGGCGATGAAGCAGTCGCTGTGCGAGCCGAAGATCCAGCTCGGGCGCACCATGACGGCCGGTCTGGGCGCGGGCTCGCGGCCGGACGTCGGCCGGGCCGCCGCCGAGGAGGCGCTGGACGAGATCCTCGACCAGCTCGGCGACGCCAACATGGTGTTCATCACCGCCGGCATGGGCGGCGGCACCGGTACCGGTGCCGCTCCGGTCATCGCCCGGGCGGCACGCGAGGCCGGCATGCTGACCGTCGGCGTGGTCACCAAGCCCTTCCAGTTCGAGGGCATCCACCGGATGCGCATCGCCGAGCAGGGCATCGAGGAGCTGACCCAGTACGTCGATACCCTGATCATCATCCCGAACCAGAACCTGTTCCGGATCGCGAACGAGAAGACGACCTTCGCGGACGCCTTCAAGATGGCGGACGACGTGCTCTATTCGGGTGTGCGGGGCGTCACCGACCTGATGGTCATGCCGGGCCTGATCAACCTCGACTTCGCCGACATCCGCACGGTGATGACCGAGATGGGCAAGGCGATGATGGGCACGGGCGACGCCGACGGCGAGAATCGCGCCATCGCCGCCGCCGAGGCCGCGATCTCCAACCCGCTGCTCGACGACGTCACCATGAAGGGCGCGCGCGGGGTGCTGATCAACATCACCGGCGGCATGGACATGACGCTGTTCGAGGTCGACGAGGCGGCCAACCGGATCCGCGACGAGGTCGATCCCGAGGCCAACATCATCTTCGGCTCGACCTTCGACGAATCGCTCGACGGCCGCATGCGGGTCTCGGTGGTGGCGACCGGGATCGACCATATCGCCGCCCAGGAAGCGCGGCCCGTCAACCTCAGCCTGGTCCAGGCGCGCGGCGCCGCCGGCCCGCGCCAGGAGCGTCCCGCGGCCGAGGCCCAGACGGCTCGCGATGCCAGGCCGGAGGTCGCCGCCCAGGAGGTCGCCGCCCGGGAGGCCGCCGAACCGGCTGACGAAGCGCTGGCCGAAAGCGAGAGCTGGCCCAACTTCGGCGCGCCCGACGCGACCCCGGCCGAGCCGGCGGTGGCGGCGAAGAGCGTCGAGGTCGAGCAGGCCCGCGAGGCCGAAGAGTCCTTCGTCGCGCCGGAGCCGGTGCGTCCGGCCAAGCGGCCGGTCTTCGCCGAGCAGCGTCCGGCGGCCAAGCCGGAGCCCTTCAGGGCCGCGGAGTTCGCCAATGCGGCTTCGGGGCACGGCGAGGGCGAGGAGAAGAGCGGCTTCCGCCTCGGCTTCGGCAAGTCGAAGCGGCCCAGCCTGTTCGAGCGGGTGACCGGCGTCGGCCAGACCGGCCGCCAGCCGCAGGCCGAGCCGGCCAAGACCGGGCCGCGCGCCGAGCCGCGCCTCGACCAGCGGCAGGAGGCCCGCCAGGAGCCCTTGGCCGAAGCCGCACCGCGCCCGGCCGCCTCCGCGGCCCGTGCGCAGTCGGCCGCGGCCAAGCAGGCCAGCCTGTCGGGCCTCGAGCCGGCCGAACGCCAGTCCCAGGCGCGCGAGGACGAGGATCTGCTCGACATCCCCGCCTTCCTGCGACGGCAGGCCAACTAGGCTGAAGCGCCCCTGCCGGGGCGTTGATCCGGGGCTCGGGGCTCCGGAGCGATCAGGGCTGCGGCGCCGTCCCGAAGAGGGGCGGCGCCGCGGTCGTTCCGGCTCCGGCCCGGATGCCGTAACAGAGTGTAATAAAGAGTGATTTGAGAGACTTCCGGGCCATTGGCTAATAGAGAGCGTCAGAAGCCGCTGTGCTTCGGGCTGTTCTCGGTAGAAGCGTCACGACCCGCCCGCGTAGGCCGCCAAGGCCCGGGCGATCGAACAGGCGGCGCAGAGGAATGGAAGGCAAGATAAAGATGGCAGACGGCTCGAGCTTTGCGGGCATCACCGGATTCGGCGCCAGCCGGCGCCCGGCCTTCGGTTCCGGCGGGGCGGCGGCGCAGGCGCAGCGCACGCTGAAGAATGCGATCCACTGCTCGGGCATCGGCCTGCACAGCGGGGTCCACGTCGCCATGACACTGATGCCGTCCGCAGCCGACAGCGGCATCGTCTTCCGCCGCGTCGACCTGCCCGGCGAGCCGGAGGTTCCGGCGCTCTGGACCCATGCCGTCGAGACGCCGCTGTGCACGACCATCGTCGCCGGCGACGCCAGGATCGCGACCATCGAGCACCTGCTTTCGGCCTTCTCCGGCCTCGGCATCGACAACTGCCTGATCGAGATCGACGGCGCGGAAGTGCCGGCGATGGACGGCTCGGCGGCCCCCTTCGTGTTCCTGATCGAGTGCGCCGGCGTCGTCGAGCAGCCGGCGCCGCGCCGCGCCTTCCGCATCCTCGACACGGTCGGCGAGAGCGAGCCTCATCGCAGCTGCCTGCTCAAGCCGGCCGAAGCCTTCGAGCTGCGCTTCGAGATCGAGTTCGACAGCCCGGTGATCGGCCGTCAAGTCTACGACGGTGAGATCGACGAGGCGGTTTACAAGCGCGACATCGCCCGCGCGCGCACCTTCGGCTTCTTCCACGAGGTCGAGGCCATGCAGGCACACGGCCTGGCCCGCGGCGGCTCCCTGGAGAACGCCGTGGTCATCGAGGGCGACCGGATCCTGAACGACGGCGGCCTGCGCTACGTCGACGAGTTCGTGCGCCACAAGGCGCTCGACTGCATCGGCGACCTCTATCTGGCCGGCGCTCCGCTGATCGGCCGCTTCGAGGGCATCAAGGCCGGCCACGCCCTGACGCTGCGCCTGCTGCGCAGCCTGTTCGGCCGCGAGGGTGCGGTCGTCCAAGAGTCCCTGCTGGAGCCCGTCGCCCTGCTGCAGGCCGAATCGGCCTGAGCCGGGCCTTTCCGGCGCTCTCCGCGGCCGCCGAGGCGACTCTGTCCGGCGGCGGTTTGCGCGTGCGGCCCGACCGGCCGGGCGGATCGCTTGTGGCCACGCGACGGTCTCGCCTATAGTCCGCCCGCGACTCTGGTTCAGCACAGCACGGACAGCCCGACGCCGATATGTGGCGCAGATCCCTCCACGCCCTCCGCCTCCCGACGATCGCCCTACTCTTCGCCGCCGCCCTCGCGGGCTGCTCGGGCGACGATGAGCCGGTCTACGTCGAGCAGCCGCCCGAGGAGCTCTACAACGAAGCCCTCGGCCAGTTGCTGGCCGGCAGCTACGAGCGGTCGGCCCAGGGCTTCGACGAGGTCGAGCGCCAGCACCCCTACTCGGTCTGGGCGTCGCGCGCCCAGCTGATGTCGGCCTACGCCTACTACCAGGGCGACAAGTACGACGACGCGATCAACTCGCTCGACCGCTTCATCCAGCTCAATCCGGGCAGCCGCGACATCGCCTACGCCTACTATCTGAAGGCGATCTGCTACTACGAGCGGATCTCGGACGTCGGCCGCGACCAGAAGAACACGCTCGACGCCCTCGAGAACCTCGAGGAGGTCGTGCGCCGCTTCCCGGATTCGCGCTACGCTCGCGACTCCCAGCTGAAGATCGACCTGGCGCGCGACCATCTCGCCGGCAAGCACATGGAGATCGGCCGCTACTACCAGGGCCAGAAGGAATACCTGGCGGCGATCAACCGCTACCAGACGGTGATCCGCGACTACCAGACGACGACGCACGTGCCCGAGGCGCTGCACCGCCTGGTCGAGAGCTACATGGCGCTCGGCGTCTACCAGGAGGCCGAGGCGACCGCCGCCGTGCTGGGCTACAACTTCCCGGGCAGCGACTGGTACCTCGATTCCTACGCGCTGCTGACCGGAGAGGATCTGCGCCCGGCAGAGCACAAGGGCTCCTGGATCTCCCGGGTCTGGGGATCCGTCTTCTAGTACGGCGCAGGGCATGCTCGTCAGCCTGTCGATCCGCAATGTCGTCCTGATCGAGCGGCTCGACCTCGAGTTCGCCGCCGGCCTGACCGTGCTGACCGGCGAGACCGGCGCGGGCAAGTCGATCCTCCTGGATTCCCTGGGTCTGGCGCTCGGCGCGCGCGCCGAGTCCGGCCTGCTGCGCCACGGCGCCGAGCAGGCCAGCGTCACCGCCGCCTTCGCCCTGGCGGCCGGGCACCCGGTCCAGACGCTGCTCCGCGAGCAGGACATCGAGCCCGAGGAGGGCGCGCTGATGCTGCGCCGCGTGCTCGGCGCCGACGGCCGCAGCCGCGCCTTCGTCAACGACCAGCCGGCCTCCGTCGGCCTGCTGCGCAGCCTCGGCGACCTGCTGGTCGAGGTCCAGGGCCAGTTCGAGCAGCGCGGCCTGCTCGACGCGGCCGGCCACCGCGGCCTGCTCGACGCCTTCGCCGGCCTGGAGGCGCGGGTCGAGGGCCTGCGCGGCCGCCACCGGGCCTGGCGCGCGGCCGCCGAGACCGAGGCCGCGGCGCGCGACGAGCTCGATGCGGTGCGGCGCGACGAGTCCTACCTGCGCCACGCCCTGGAAGAGCTCGATGCGCTCGCCGCCGAGCCGGGCGAGGAGGAGCGCCTGGCCGAGGAGCGCGCCTTCCTGATGCACGCCGAGAAGCTGGCCGAGGCCCTGCAGAGCGCCACCGACCAGCTCGCGGGCGACGGCCGGCGCGGCGCCGCCGCGGCGCTCGCCGGCGCCCAGCGCAGCCTGGAGCGCGTCGTCGACAAGGCCGGCCAACGCCTGGAGGGCGTGCTCGGCGCCCTCGACCGGGCTGCCGCCGAGCTTTCCGAGGCCGAGAGCCTGCTGTCCGCCGTCGCCGCCGACCTGGAGTTCGAGCCGCGCCGCCTGGAGGCCATCGACGAGCGCTTCTTCGCGCTCAAGGACCTGGCCCGCAAGCACGGCTGCGCCGCCGGCGAGCTGCCGAGGCTGCAGCAGTCGCTGCGCGAGCGCCTGGCGGCGATCGACAGCGGCTCCGAGCGCCTGGAGGCGCTGACCCGGGCGACCGCCGAGGCCGAGCGCGCCTACCGGAGCGAGGCCGAGGCGGTCGGCGCCGAGCGCCGCAAGGCCGCCGCCCGGCTCGACGCCGCGCTCAACCGCGAGCTGCCGCCGCTCAAGCTGGAGCGGGCGCGCTTCGTCACCGGCCTGGAGCCCCTGCCCCCCGCGGACTGGGGCCCGGCGGGCGCCGAGCGGGTCGCCTTCACCGTCTCGACCAACCCCGGGGCGCCGCCCGGACCCCTCGGCAAGATCGCCTCGGGCGGCGAGCTGTCACGCTTCCTGCTGGCGCTCAAGGTCGTCCTGGCCGGCGTCTCGCCGGTCGAGAGCCTGGTCTTCGACGAGGTCGACAGCGGCATCGGCGGCGCCACGGCCGCGGCGGTCGGTGAGCGCTTGGCGCGCCTCGCCGCCGAGCGCCAGATCCTGGTCGTCACCCACAGCCCGCAGGTCGCCGCCCTCGGCCGCAGCCACTGGGTCGTGCTCAAGGAAACCGACAGGGCCGGCGCGCGCACGCTGGTGGCGCCGCTCGACGCCGCCGGCCGCACCGAGGAGGTGGCGCGCATGCTGTCCGGTGCGCGGGTGACCGAGGAGGCCCGCCGCGCCGCCGAGAAGCTGATGGCGGGGGCGGCATGACCAAGCCGGAGAGTCTCGACAGCCCGGTCGAGCTGTTGTCGCGCGCGGCGGCGAAAAAGGAGCTGAAGTGGCTGGCCGGCGAGATCGCCCGCCACGACCGCCTCTATCACCAGAAGGACGCGCCGGAGGTCTCCGACGCCGCGTACGACGCCCTGCGCCGGCGCAACGAGGCCCTGGAGGAGCGTTTTCCCGACCTCAAGCGGAGCGACAGCCCGAGCGAGCGGGTCGGTGCCGAGACCGCGGCCGGCTTCGCCAAGGTGCGCCACGCCGTGCCGATGCTGTCGCTCGGCAACGCCTTCGAGGAGGCCGACGTACGCGACTTCGTCGCCCGGGTGCGCCGCTTCCTCAGCCTCGGCGAGGAGGCGCCGCTCGGCTTCGTCGCCGAGCCGAAGATCGACGGCCTCTCGATCTCCCTGCGCTACGAGGGCGGCGTCTTCGTCCGGGGCGCGACGCGCGGCGACGGCAGCGAGGGCGAGGAGGTCACCGAGAACCTGCGCACGATCGGGGAGATCCCAGGGAACCTGGCCGGCGCGGTGCCCGGCGTCTTCGAGGTGCGCGGCGAGGTCTACATGACCAAGTCCGACTTCCTGGCGCTCAACGAGCGGCAGGCCGAGGCCGGCCGCAAGGTCTTCGCCAACCCGCGCAACGCCGCCGCCGGCTCGCTGCGCCAGCTCGACGCGGCGATCACCCGCTCGCGGCCCCTGCACTGCTTCCTCTACGCCGCCGGGCAGCTTTCCGAGCCGGTCGCCGAGACCCACTGGGACTACCTGGCCTTCCTGCGGCGGCTCGGCTTCCAGACCAACCCCCTCGCCGAGCGCTGCGACGGCGTCGAGGCGATCCTGGAGGTCTACCGGCGCATCGAGAAGCGCCGGGCCGAGCTCGACTACGACATCGACGGCGTCGTCTACAAGGTCGACCGCTACGACCTGCAGGAACGGCTCGGCTTCGTCAGCCGCGCGCCGCGCTGGGCGATCGCCCACAAATTCGCCGCCGAGCGCGCCGAGACGGTGCTGGAGCGGATCGCCATCCAGGTCGGCCGCACCGGCGCCCTGACCCCGGTTGCGCAGCTGACGCCGGTCACCGTCGGCGGCGTCGTGGTCGCGCGCGCGACCCTGCACAACCAGGACGAGATCCGGCGCAAGGATGTCCGCGAGGGCGACCGGGTCGTGGTCCAGCGCGCCGGCGACGTGATCCCGCAGATCGTCGAGGTCGTCGACGACGGCCAGCACGCCGAGCGGCCCGAGTATGTTTTCCCGACGCGCTGCCCCTGCCCGCTCGCGACCGAGGTCGTGCGGCCGGAGGGCGAGGCGGTCAGCCGCTGCAGCGGCGAGCTGGCCTGCCCGCACCAGCAGCTGCGCCGCCTGATCCACTTCGTCAGCCGCGACGCCTTCGACGTCGAGGGCCTGGGCGAGAAGCAGGTCCAGGCCTTCGTCGAGAAGGGCCTGATCGCGACGCCGCCGGACATCTTCGACCTGGAGGAGCGGGACGGCCGCCAGGCGCCGCCGCTCGGCGAGTGGGAGGGCTGGGGCGAGCGCTCGGCCGCCAAGCTCTTCGCCGCCATCGAGGCGCGGCGCCGGATTCCGCTCGACCGCTTCATCTACGCCCTCGGCATCCGTCAGATCGGCCAGGCGACGGCGCGGCTGCTAGCGCGCAGCTACGGCACGCTCGCCGCCTGGCACGAGCGCATGATCCAGGCCGCCGGGGAGCGGCGCGAGAAGCCGGAGGAGCGCAAGCCGGAACTGATCGGCGAGGCCTATGCCGAGCTCTGCAACCTCTCGGGCATCGGCGTCTCGATGGCCGACGACATCGTCGGCTTCTTCGCGGAGGCGCACAATCTCGAGGTCCTGAAGGCCCTGGAAGCGCGCCTGACGGTCGAGGCGCCGGCGGCGCCGGCCGAAGGCCGCAGCGCGGCGCTGGCCGGCAAGACCCTGGTCTTCACCGGCTCCCTGGAGACCATGAGCCGCGGCGAGGCCAAGGCCCGGGCCGAATCGCTCGGCGCCAAGGTCACGGGCTCGGTCTCCAAGAGCACCGACCTCGTGGTGGTCGGCGCCGACGCCGGCTCCAAGGCCAAGAAGGCCGCCGAGCTCGGCGTCGCGACCCTGAGCGAGGACGAGTGGATCGCCCTGCTGGAGCAGGCCAGGTGACGCCCCGGCGGCCCGGCGTCTATCTTCAGGAGGCCCAGGGCGCGCCGACCCTGGTCCACGCCTACAGCGAGGAGGCGCTGGACTACGCCCTGGAGGACCTGCCGGAACTGCTCGGCTACGGCCGCTGGGAGGAGGCGGAGCCGCCCCGCCTGACCCTGGAGGCGCGCGAGATCCGGGCCCTGGCGATCGAGGTCGTGGCCCGCTCCTTCGACCTCGACGAGGGCCTGCTGGCGCTCGCCGGCGACCTGCGCGAGGCGACACAGGGGCGGCCCGAGCCGGTCTTCGTCTTCCTCGACTTTCCCTGACCCCGGAGCGCTCGCATGAGCCAGCACGCCGCCGTCCTCTTCGCCAACGAGGCCTTCTACCTGGCCTTCCGCAACCGCGACGCCGAAGCGGTCGAGAAGCTCTGGGCCGAGAGCGCCTCGGTCACCTGCATCCACCCCGGCTGGCAGGCGCTGATCGGCCGTGAGGCCGTGATCGACAGCTGGCGCGCGATCCTTAACGGCGACAACCCGCCCTCGATCCGGCCGCGCGGCGCGCGCGCCACCCTGGCCGGCGAGGTCGGCATCGTCGTCTGCTACGAGGAGATCGAGGGCGCCGACAGCCTGCTGGTCGCGACCAACCTGTTCCTGCGCGAACAGGGCGCCTGGAAGCTGGTCCACCACCAGGCCGGCCCGACCCCCTTGCGCCCCGACCAGGTCGAGGACCCCGAGGGCGAGGCGTCGCTGCAGTAGCGCCGCCTGCGCATCTATCCTTTCCGGCCGCCTTGCGGCGCCACCGGGCCTGTGTCTCCGCTCGGCGTGCGACCCGCCCGGTGCGCTTGCGCCAACCGCCACCTTCGCTATTCTGCCGCCCGACGCGACAGGCGCCCCTGTGGCGGAACCGGTAGACGCGCGCGACTCAAAATCGCGTTCCGAGAGGAGTGGGGGTTCGAGTCCCTCCAGGGGCACCAAAGGCCGCTTCAGGTGGGCGCCGCCGCGCCGCCGAGAAGCTCATTTTTCCGGACGATCTCACCGACGAAGTCCATGAATGCCCGCGCTGTCCGACCTTGCGAAGGTCGGGATGGGTGAGCAGCGAGAGCTCGGTGTCGAGGTCTGGACGAGAGCGGCCGCCTGAAGCCCAGCGCACCGAGCCACAGCCACTTCATGCGCCACCCGGACTGAGCGCGCTCGCGCCGCCTCAAGCGGGCGTCGTGTGGCCCGGTGGCAGCAGCCGCCCGATTTTTCAGGGCCTGCCCGCCGCCACGCTCGCCTAGATTGGCCGGCCGAGGCGGGTCGCGCGGCAGGGGTCGGCACGGCGATTCCGGGGATCGGGAGGGGGAGAACTGCGTGCTCGACCGGCTGTTCGGCAACGCCTACCTGCTGCTGGTGCTGACCACCATGGCCTGGGGCGGCAACGCCGTGGCCAGCCGCTTCGCGGTCGGGGAGGTCTCGCCGATGGCGCTGACGGCGCTGCGCTGGATCGCCGTGGTCCTGCTGCTGCTGGTCGTGGCCCGGCGCGAGGTCGTCTCGGCCTGGCCGCTGCTGCGGCCGCGCCTGGGCGTGCTGGCGCTGCTGGGCGCGGTCGGCTTCACCGGCTTCAACGCCCTCTTCTACGTCGCGGCGCAGTACACGACGGCGATCAACATCGGCATCCTGCAGGGCGCGATCCCGATCTTCGTGCTGATCGGCGCGTATCTGGTCGACCGCACGCCGGTCACGCCGCTGCAGGCCCTGGGCGTGCTGCTGACCATCCTGGGCGTGGTGGCGGTGACCAGCGGCGGCACGCTGGAGCGCCTGATGACGCTGCGGCTCAACCTGGGCGACCTGCTGATGGTGGTGGCCTGCGCCCTCTACGCCGGCTACACGCTCGGCCTGCGCCGGCGGCCGGCGGTCTCGGCCCTGGCCAGCTTCGCCGCCCTGGCGACCGGCGCCCTGCTCGCCGCGCTGCCGCTGGTCGCCATCGAGGCCGCGGCCGGCTTCCTGCAGTGGCCGACGACCCAGGGCTGGCTGGTCATCCTCTACGTCGTGATCTTCCCCTCCTTCCTGTCGCAGCTTACCTTCATGCAGGGCGTCAAGCTGATCGGCGCGGCGCGTGCCGGCGTCTTCGTCAACCTGGTGCCGATCTTCGCGGCGATCCTCTCGGTGCTGCTGCTCGGCGAGGCCTTCGCCCTGCACCACGCCATCGCCATGGTCCTGGTGCTCGGCGGCATCTGGATCGCCGAGCACGCCAAGAAGCGGCAGCGGTCGACCCGCTGATTCTCCTCGGGTCTCCCCTGCCGGCAGCGGCGGCCGGAACCGGCGCCGGGCCGCGACTATTGCCGGATTTGCAAGGAAGGGCCGCGCGCCGCCGCGCCGCGTGCTAGTCAGTCGGCAGCAAGGGCGAAGACGAGAAAGGATGCATCCGATGATCGAGGAAACCGCCGCGGCGCTCTGGGCGGCACGCCGCTCGGCGCGCCCGCTCGAGGGTTTTCCCGGCGAGGTGCCGGGCGACCTCGAAACCGCCTACGCGATCCAGGACGAGGTGCGCCGCCTGAGCGGCCGCAAGCTGGCCGGCTGGAAGGTCGCGATGATCCAGCCGCAGCTGCGCCAGCAGCTCGGCGAGATCCGCCTGGCCGGCCCGCTGTTCGAGGACACGCTCTGGACCGCCCAGGGCGACGAGCCGGTCGAGGTCGCCGTCTTCGAGGGCGGGGAGGCGGCCCTGGAGGCCGAGTTCGTCGTGCGGCTCGGCCGCGACCTGACCGCCGCCGAGGCGCCCTTCACGCCCGAGAGCCTGGCCGATGCCGTGGCCAGCCTGCACGGCGGCGCAGAGATCGCCGCCAGCCCGATCGCCGCCATCGTCTCGCTCGGCTCGGCCGCCATGATCGCCGATCTCGCCTTCAACGGCGGCGCGGTCGTCGGCCCGGCGATTCCGGACTGGAAGGAGCGCCGGCTCGACGAACTGGTCTCGCGGACCAGCGTCGACGCGCGGGTCGTCGGCGAGGGCGACGCCGCCCGGGTCGCCGGCGGCCCGCTGGCGGCGCTGGCCTTCCTCGCCGACTTCGTGACGCGGCGCGGCGGCGCGCTGCGCGCGGGCGAGACGATCCTGACCGGCGCGACCACCGGGATCCACGCCATCGTCCCGGGCAGCCGCGGGCGGGTCGAGTTTCCCGGCTACGGCGCCTTCGAGGTCAGCGTCGGCGCGGCGACGCCGGCCTGAGCCCGCCGGAGGCCCGCCCCCCGAAAAGGAAGAGGCCGCCGGAAGCGCTCTGCTCCCGGCGGCCTCGGATCGGATCCTGCTGGCGCTTTCTGCGCTCAGGCGAGCTCGACGGACTCGGCCATCGGGCCCTTGTCGCCCATGCGCGTGGTCACGCGCACGCGCTGGTCGGGCTCCAGCGCCATGATGTGGTTGCGCTGCAGCACCCGCGCCGAGACGAAGACGTCCTTGCCGCCGTCGTCCGGAACGATGAAGCCGAAGCCCTTCTCCTGATTGAAGAACTTGACGGTGCCCTCGACCGGGTCGGAGGCCGGGCCGCTGTCGCGCCCGCCGCCGTAGCCGCCGCCGCTGCGCTCCCCGTAGCCGCCGCCACCGCCGCCACCGCCGCCGCCGAAGCCGCCACCGCCGCCCCGGTCGCCGTAGCCGCCGAAGCCGCCACCGCTGCGCTCTCCGTAGCCGTCGCCGCCGCCGCCGCCGAAGCCGCCGCGATCGCCGTAGCCGCCACCACCGCCACCGCCGAAGCCGCCACCGCCGCCGAAGCCGCCGCGATCACCGAAGCCGCCCGAGCGGCGCTCGCCGCCCGGCGGCGCGTCGGGAATCGACTCGATCGAGGTGATCGCCTGAACCTGCAGCCCCTTGCGGCCGGGTCCGATGTCGCAGATCAGCTCGGCACCCTCGGGCAGGGTCGCATGGCCGTGCGGCTGCAGCACGGAGACATGCAGGAAGGCATCCGGCGAGCCGTCGTCGAGCCGGACGAAGCCAAAGCCCTTGGTGGCGTTGAACCACTTGACCACGGCCTTGACGTCGGTGCGGACGTCATCGTCCGACCCGGAGAAACTGTTCATCACTGACTGAAAACTCCAAACGCTGGTTGGATCTGCGGCCCGGTTCGGGCCGGGCACGCCGCGTCATTCGCCGTGTCGAATCGCCACGCACGCGCGGCCCGCAAGGGCCTGGAACCTGTCTTCGAGAAGGGCGGGCGGACAGCGACCACGGCGACGATTGATACCCGACGACGGCATGACAAACTTAACCATAGCCGAAAGTTGCGGGAGAATCGACGAGATTCCTTGTATCCCGCCTGTCAACCTCCATGAGCGCGCGCACGCGAAGCTGGCCCGCCCCCGGGCCGCGGACCACTCATGCGCTCGCGCTCCAGCCCGATCCTCCAGCTCGGGCCGCGCGCGCAGCGCCGGCACCTCCCTGGCGACGAGGCGGAATCCCAGCCCGCGCATCTCCGGCCCGACCTTGACGTAACGGGTCTCGCCGGCGCGCAGCGTGAAGGCCGCGACCGAGTCGGGATCGTGGGCCGAGAAGACCCGGTCGCCGCCGGGCCGGGCTTCGCGCATGAAGGCGCCGCCCGGCTCGGCGCTGCCGACGCGCTTGCCATTGACGATCAGGTCGGGGCTGAGAGCCTGAAGGAAGGGAATCGCCTGGCGGCAGAAGACGATGCGCGCGATTCTGGCGGCCCTGGGCGCGCGCGCTCGTGCTTGCCGTCTCGTGAGGCGCCCGTTATATTGCAGCGCACAATTGTTCGCCGCCTCCCGGTGCGCTTTCAGGCGCACGCCCCCTTTCAGGACAGGTCGATGCAGCAGGGCTACTACCTCGAGGATCTCGAGATCGGCATGACCGCGAGCTTCTCGAAGACCGTGACCGATGCCGACATCGTCCTCTTCTCCGGCGTGTCCGGCGACACCAACCCGGTCCACATCAGCCAGGAATTCGCCGAGCAGACGATGTTCAAGGGCCGCATCGCCCACGGCATGCTGTCGGCCGGCTTCATCTCGGCCGCCTTCGGCACCAAGCTGCCCGGACCGGGCTGCATCTATCTCAGCCAGAACCTGCGCTTCCGGGCGCCGGTCAAGATCGGCGACACCGTGACCGCGCGGGTCACGATCAAGAAGATGGACCAGGAGCGCCGCCGGGTCACCTTCGACACGACCTGCACGGTGCGCGAGCGGGTCGTCGTCGACGGCGAGGCCCTGCTGATGGTCGCAAGCCGCGCCGAGGCCAGCCAGGCCGCCGAATAGCCGCCGACCAGCCCGGCGCGCCGCTTCCGACCCGCACCCACCCACGCTTCCCGCCCGCCCAGCGGACCCTGCAGCCTCGGCCCGCGGGGTTGACCGGGCCGCCCGCGACGGCGTAAGGGCCACGGCAGCCACGCGCCGCCGGCGGCGCACCGCCCGGGGGGAGTCGTCAACTCATGCTGCCGCGCGCCTTGGCGCTCGCCGCCATCGTCGTCCTGCTCGACCAGCTCACGAAGTGGCTGATCCTGACCGAGATCATGGTGCCGCCGCGCCCGATCGAGGTCACCGGCTTCTTCAACATCGTGCTGGCCTTCAACCGGGGCGTCTCCTTCGGCCTCCTGGCCAGCGACTACGCCTGGAAGCCCTACCTGCTGGCCGGTCTCGCCCTGGTCGTGGTGGCGCTGCTGCTCTACTGGCTGCGCAGCCAGCGCGGCTGGGCGCCGACGGTCGCGGTCGGCCTGATCGTCGGCGGCGCCGTCGGCAACATCATCGACCGCTTCCTCCATGGCGCGGTCGTCGACTTCCTGGATTTCCATGTGGCCGGCTGGCACTGGCCGGCCTTCAACGTCGCCGACACCGGGATCGTCTGCGGCGTCGGCCTGCTGCTCGCCGACTCCTTGTTCGGAGCGGCGCGGGACGATACATAGAGGCGTCCAGGGAGGGGACCCGCTCATGATGCGCCATCTAGCGCTGCTCTCACTGCTCGGAGCCGCCGTCGCGGTCTCCGGGTGCGAAAACATCCGCGAACAGTTCGACATGTCCAAGTCCGCGCCGGACGAGTTCAGGGTCGTCTCGCGCGCGCCGCTGACGCTGCCGCCGAACTTCGCGCTGCGGCCGCCCGACCCGGGCGCGGCGCGGCCGCAGGAGGGCACCGCGCGCGACCAGGCGCGGCGCACCGTCTTCCGCATCGAGGAGGGCAGCGGCCCGAGCGTCGCGGAGGTGATGCCCGACGACGGCCGCTCCGAGTCCGAGCGCACCCTGCTGGTGCGGGCCGGCGTTCCCGAATCCGAGCCGAACATCCGGCAGATCGTCAACGCCGAGACCCGCTCGATCAACGAGGCCAGCGACAGCCTGATCAACGACCTGGTGTTCTGGCGCAAGGACGAGCCGCCCGGCGTGGTCGTCGACGCCGGCGCCGAGAGCCGGCGCCTGCGCGAGGCCCAGGCCCTCGGCGAGGCCGTCACCGGAGCCGGCGCGCCGACCATCGAGCGGCGCGAGAAGGGCCTGCTCGAGGGCATCTTCTAGCCCCCTACCCGGCCCCGCCCTTTTCTCGCGAGCCGGCACCGCCATATGGAGAGCGGTGCCGGCGGCGCGGCAGCGCGTACGCCCCGGCGCCTTCTCGACCCGAGCCCGGAGGAAACGCCTTGCGCTTGCGGAGCCGCCCCGTCCCCCTTCTCGCCGCGCCGGCCCTCGCCGCCGTGCTTCTCGCCGTTCTTAGCTTCGGCGCCCTCGCGCTTGGCGCGCTGCGGCCGGCTGGCGCACAGGTCTTCGAGCCGACGATCTTCGAGCTCGACAACGGGCTGCAGGTGGTCGTGGTCGCCAACAGCCGCGCGCCGGTCGTCACTCAGATGATCTGGTACAAGGTCGGCTCGGCCGACGAGCCGCGCGGCAAGTCCGGCATCGCGCACTTCCTCGAACACCTGATGTTCAAGGGCACCGACAGCCGCGCGCCGGGCGAGTTCTCCGACATCGTGGCGCGCCACGGCGGCCGGGAGAACGCCTTCACCAGCTACGACTACACCGGCTACTACCAGACCGTGGCCCGCGACCGCCTGGCGCTGATGATGGAGCTGGAGGCGGATCGCATGGCAAACCTCGCCCTGACCGACGCCGTGGTGCTGCCGGAGCGCGAGGTCATCCTGGAGGAGCGGCGCCAGCGGATCGACAATACGCCGGCCTCGCAGCTGCAGGAGATGGCGCGCGGCAGCCTGTGGCTCCATCACCCCTACGGCACGCCGATCATCGGCTGGGAGTCGGAGATGTCCGCCCTCGACACCCAGGACGCCCTCGACTTCTACGAGAGCTGGTACGCCCCCAACAACGCCGTTCTGATCGTCGCCGGGGACGTCGACCCGGAGGCGGTCCGGGCGCTCGCCGAAGAGCACTACGGGCCGATCCCGCGCAAGGAGGTGCCGCCGCGCCGTCGCGTCGAGGAGCCGCACCACTGGGCCGGCGCCCGCGTCGAGCTGGCCAGCCCGCAGGTCGGCCAGCCCTCGGTCTCGCTGACCTTCCGGGCGCCCAGCTACGCGACCGCGGCGCCCGCCGAACAGGCCTACGCCCTGGAGGTGCTGAGCGAGCTGCTCGACGGCGCGGTCGGGCGGCTCTACCGGGCGCTCGTGGTCGAGCAGGCGCTGGCGGCCGGCGCCGGCGCCGGCTACGACGCCAACGGCCTCGACGGCAGCAGCTTCTCCTTCTGGGTCTCGCCGCGTCCCGGCATCGAGGTCGAGGCGGTCGAGGCGGCGCTCCTGGCCGAGATCGACCGCCTGCTCGAGGAGGGCGTCGAGGCCGGGGAGGTCGAGAAGGCCAAGCAGCGTCTGATCGACCAGGTCGTCTACGCCAACGACTCCGCCGGCTCCTCGGCGCAGATCATCGGCCGCGCCCTGGCCACCGGCAGCAGCGTCGAGGACGTCGAGGACTGGCCGAACCGGGTCCGGGCGGTCACGCCGGAGGCGGTCGAGGCGGCCGCCCGCGCGGTCCTGGATCCCGCCCGCTCGACGACCGCCGTCCTGCGCAGCGCGCCGACCACCTGATCCGGCGCCCGAGCGACACCGGCCAAGATAGATCCGCCCAACACAGACCCACCCAACACAGACCCACCCAACACAGACCGACCGGAGGCTCCTGCCCCATGCGCGTCCTGCGACTGCTCTCCCTCCAAGCCGCCCTCCTGCTCCTGGTCGCCGCCGCCACGCTGCCGGCGCAGGCGGTCGAGGTCGAGCGCGTCGTCTCGCCGGGCGGAATCGAGGCCTGGCTGGTCGAGGACGACAGCAACCCCATGCTCTCGCTAGAGCTCGCCTTCCGCGGCGGCGCTGCGGCCGATCCGGAAGGCCAGGAGGGCCTGTCGCGCTTCGCCGCCTACCTGCTCGACGAGGGTGCCGGCGAGTACGACAGCGAGGCATTCCAGCAGGTCCTGGCCGACCTTTCGGTGCGCCTGTCCTTCGATTCCGGCCGCGACGCCTTCCGCGCGTCGCTGGCGACCCTGACGCGCAACCGCGACGAGGCCTTCCGCCTGCTCCGCCTGGCGCTGAGCGAGCCGCGCTTCGATCCCGAGCCGGTGTCGCGCCTGCGTGCCCAGCTCGCCACCCGCCTGGCGCGCCAGGCCGAGGACCCCGACTCGATCGCGAGCCGCCAGCTCTGGGCGGCGATCTTTCCCGACCATCCCTACGGCCGGCCGGTGGACGGCACGCTCGAGAGCCTGGCCCGGATCGAGGTCGCCGACCTGCAGCGCTTCGTCGCTGAGCGGCTGACCCTGGACCGCCTGGTCATCGGGGTCGCCGGCGACATCGACGCCGCGACACTGGGGCCGCTGCTCGACCGGACCTTCGGCGCCCTGCCCGCTGAGGGTCGCGTCGCGCCGGTCGAGGAGGTCGAGGCCAGTGGCCAGGGCGGCATCATCGTGGTCGAGCGCGATCAGCCGCAATCGACCGTCGTCTTCGCCCAGCCGGGGATCGCCCGCGACGACCCCGACTACTACGCCGCCTACGCCGTCAACTACGTGCTCGGCGGCGGCGGCTTCGCGTCGCGGCTCTACGAGCAGGTGCGCGAGGAGCGCGGCCTCGCCTACTCCGTTTCCGCCTACCTGGCGCCGCTCGACCGCTCGGCGATGATCCTGGGCGGCCTCGGCACCCAGAATGCGCGGGTCACCGAAAGCCTGGAGGTGGTCGAGCGGGAGTGGCGGCGCATGGCCGAGTCCGGCCCCACCGCCGAGGAGCTCGAGGACGCCAAGACCTACCTCACCGGCTCCTTCCCGCTGCGCCTCTCGAGCACCGGCGGCATCGCCGCGATGCTGGTCGGCATGCAGCTCGAGGAGCTCGGCATCGACTACCTCGACCGGCGCAACGACTACATCGAGGCCATCACCCTCGAGGAGGCCCGCCGCGTCGCCGACGAGCTCTACGACGCCGGGGCCCTGACCACCGTCGTCGTCGGCCGCCCGGCCGGCGTCGAGGCGACCCGCCCGGCGCCCCTGCCCGAGGGCTGAGCGGCCGCCCCGCTTCGGAGCCACCGGTGCCGCCCCGGGACCATCGGTAGTGTCTCAGTTTGAAATCCGGGGTGCGACGCCGTGGAGAGCGGACCACACTAGACGGCAGCACGAAACACACGTATGAGAGGTGGAACCTGTTACCCGGAAAGCCGTTGGGATCGTATCATGAGTGTCTGTGACGCATTGGGCCTCCGAACCGGGAGCACCAACATGCACATGCTCCACACGTTCCTTCAGTGGATTGGACGTAGCAGCGACAAGACTGAGAAGCTCGCGTTCAAGAATCAGCGTGAGGCCGCTGCGTTCGTGCGCCGTGTCTACAACGAGAATGGCGCTCCGAACGCAGAGCTGAAGAAGCTCTATCGTAGAGGCGTAGACATACGTAACGCGCAGGCGCGTTAGCTTTGCGCGGTGACGGCGGTCCGCTAGCGGTCGAAATCGTACCCTTTGATGGCCAGCGCCCCCGCAACACGTTCAGTTGCGGGAGGCGCCCCATTGATGCGTGGTACAAGAACCACGCTAAGAAATGTGTAAAAAGGGCGGAGTATTGCGTCTTCGAGGCCCTAGTCCCCCAGGCGCCACGGCCAGTCGGTTACTACGCCCTCCAGATTGGTAACGAGAGCATGAGCGCTCTAGAGAACAAACCAGATGATTTCACAAAGAATTATACTGCATTTCCTGCCGTTCATCTAGCCTATCTTGGAGTTGATGAGAAATTCCAGGGTCGCGGTATTGGAACCGCCTTCCTTTCTGATGTATTCGAGAGTGTCTACAAGATCTCTCAGATGGCCGGACTTTACGCGCTCACTCTCCAGTCCTTGGACGAAGATTCGACTAGGTTTTATAGAAAGCTAGGGTTCACACCCTACTCAGACCACCCCACCTCTCCCAAGATGCTGATCCCGCTCAGAATAATCATCCAGCTGGTTGAGGAGGCCTAGCGGCTCCGCTTCTTGTACGGCCCGCGCGGCTTCGGCTCCGGCGCCCGCGCGTCGATCAGCCCAACGATCCACTCCATGTCGTGCAGCGTGTCGGTCACGCCGGCAGCCATCGCAGGCGTAACCTTCAGCGTCTTGTGGATGCGGCAGAAGTTGTAGAACGTGAAGTAGAGCGCCAGCGCGTGAACGTGGTTCTCGACCTTCTTTGAGAAGGCGTTGGTCAGGCGGGTGAACCGGCGCATGGACATGCGCATGGTCAGGTTCTGCCGCTCGACGTAGCTCGTGCTGATGTGCTTCAGGTCCGGGTCGCCCTCGATCCGCTCCTTGCGGGCGCCGATGCACTCGGCCGGGCTGTAGCGGCCCCGCAGAGCCTCCGGAGCCGTGCCGTAGAGCTTCACCAGCATGGCATAATCCACGTCGCTGCCGAACGCACCCTCGACCGCCTCTAGGTAAGCCTTGTGACCGTCCGTGGTGAGCTGCACCCGGCCGGCGAAGCGCTGGCGCAGATCGTCGATCAGGCCCATGGCGTACTCGCTGTCCCGGCCGCCAACCATGTAGGAGACGATCAGCTTGCTGTCGGCATCGATGGCCGTCCACGTCCAAACGTCGCCGTAGGCCAGATCCTTCCGCTTCGCCGCCTCGACGTTCTTCTGCTTGCTGTAGCAGAACGACCAGATCTCATCGCACTGGACGCGCTTGGCCTTCACGTTCCGCACCGTCTCGTCATGGTGCGCCATGCAGGCTTCGCCGGCCTCGACCAGCAGCTTGGTCACGGTGTTGATCGAGACGCCGACGACCCGTGAGATCGACCGCATGGAAGATCCCTCCACGAGCATGGCGAGGATCTGGACGCGCTTGGCAAGAGGCAGCTTGTTCATGACACATGACATAGCGGCGTGCGTGATGCATATCAAGCAAAAAGTTCAGTTTGAATATCGCGGATAGCTAAACCCTTGATGCGAATCGCATATTCAAAGGTTGCGGTTTTCCAGAGCCTTAGCTATAAAAATGAGGAACGGCGGGCAGTGACCAGCCGCCCGCCGTTCGTGCGTGGGGATCTAGACTCTCCTCATGTACCACCTCCCGCCACCGGGTTCACGGGGCTCACGTTGGGTTCCACCGCCTGGTCAGGACGGTGCTCAGACAAGGCCGTTGACGGTTCCTGGCCAGGTTCCTCGTCAACGGCCTTTTCCTTTGCATGGTCGCCGCCGGCAGACACCAGTGTCCAGCCAGCGCGGCCATGCGCACGGAAGCGGGGCGAGCGCGAGAGAAGTGCGCTCAGGTTGTTCTTTGGTTGCGTCCCCGGTAGCTCCACGCCCCGCTGCGTGATGGCGTTGTAGATCTCCGACACCGGAGTCGGATCAGCGCGGCCCTGCAGGATCTCCGCAGCCGCATCTAGCGCGGACTTCCTCGGGTCTTGTGCTCCTGTGGCGGCGGAAGGGAATGGAAGGGCCGGGCCGCCACCAGCGAACGATGGCGCCCGTGCCGCAACGGCGACAGGCGCCCGGCCCTCGGCGTCGCCCTTGTACAGAGCGAGCAGCCGGTTCACTTCGCGCAGCTTGATGAAATCGCGGTTGACGGCCAATCGCTCTTCGAGCAAGCGGGCCTCTTCCTCAAGCGTCTGGATCAGGTCTGGCACGGCGGCACGTCCTACGAGTGGGTGCTGTTGCACCATCTTCGTAGCATCGCCGTGGGAGAGTCGCAACGCTCTCGTGCGAGTGCGTGGCTATTTTTCTTCGGCGCCGTGCCAGCGCTTCGCAGCGGCCTTCTCCGCGATGCGCTTCCGGTCCTGTTCGGAAAGGCTCGCCGCACGCGCCGTGCCGCCCGCCCTGCCACTCTTCGCACGGCCGGGTGTCGGGGACCTCTCGTCCTCGATCTCGCCCGTGGCGATGCGTGCGACCATGACGGCGGCGCCTACAACGTCGGCGGGCCGCTTCTCGCCCTTGGGGCCTCTAGGCATCAGTCCTCGCTCGGCTCGCAGCCGGTAATGGCGTTCACGGAGTGGACGAAGGCGAGCAGGATCTGCTTGTCCGGCAGATCATTGAAGATCGGGAAGTCCGTCGAGTTACCGCCGATCTGACCGGGGGCATTGCAGCGCACCACATGCAGATAGCGGCGGGTTCCAGCCCAGTTCTTGTCGTCGTCGTCGGTACGATGCCGAATCCATGCGCGCTTATAGCTACCCGGCCTTTGCGCCCATTCGACGTAAAGGCTACCGTTCCCGTCGCGTTGCAGCTCCATTCACCCCTCCCATGCTTTCCCCCAAGCATATGGGAAGCCGGGGCGCAGAGCGAACCCCGCGTCAAGGGCGGCGGATTTCAAACTGAAACACTACCGGACCATCCGGCGCGTTCATGCGTTCGTCCGACTCTGCTAGCCTGGATTTCTCATACTGGAAGGGGTCGTCATCGCTCCTGGCGGGCTCGATCCGCCAGGAGAAGCCTGAAGAGCGTAGCCGAAGCTACGGTCGAGGGCTTCGACGCCGCGGGCGAGCCCGCCAGGAGCGATCCGAAGGGCGTGGGGTGACGACCCCTTCCAGTATGAGAAATTCAGGCTAGGCTCACCGACCTGACGGAGTGATGGACCCCATGACCTTCGAGATCGACGCCTCGGCCTGCTTCGCCGACAGGGTCGGCGAGGCCGGCCTTTCGGCCGACGCCTTCGACCCGCTGCTCAAGACCCTGGCGCCGGCGGTCGCGCGCCTCGCCCGGCAGCGCGACTCGGGCGAGCTTCCGATTCTCGGCCTGCCGGCACGGCGCGACGACCTGCCGCGCGCCCGCGAGGTCGCCGAGATGCTCAGCGAGAGCTGCGAAGTGGTCGCGGTGCTGGGCACCGGCGGCTCCTCGCTCGGCGGCCAGACCCTGAACGCCCTGGTCGACCGCGGCTTCGGCCCGCCGGCCGGGCGGCCGCGTCTCCTGTTCCTCGACAACATCGACCCCGAGACCTTCGACCCGCTGCTCGAGGCGGTCGCGCCGGAGCGGCTGGGGGTGGTTGCCATCTCCAAGTCGGGCGGCACCGCCGAGACCCTGAGTCAGACCCTGATCCTGCTCGAGCATCTCAAGGAGCGGCTCGACGAATCGCGGCTCTCGGCTCACCTCGCCGTGGTCACCGAGCCCAAGGACAGCCCCCTGAAGGCGCTCGCCGAGCGCTACCGCCTGCCCTGCCTGGACCACGACCCCGGCGTCGGCGGCCGCTTCTCGGTGCTCTCCAACGTCGGCGCGCTGCCGGCGCTGCTCGCCGGCCTGGATCCGGTCGCGCTGCGCGAGGGCGCCGCCGAGGTGCTGGAGGCGACGCTGGCGCCGAACGTGCTCGCCGATGCCGGCCCGGCGGTCGGCGCGGCGCTTTCGGTCGGGCTCGCCCGTCAGGGGCTCTCCCAGTCGGTGCTGCTGAGCTACGCCGACCGCCTCGCCGTCTTCGGCCGCTGGTACCGGCAGCTCTGGGCCGAGAGCCTGGGCAAGGGCGGCAACGGCACGACGCCGATCGCCGCGGTCGGCACCGTCGACCAGCACAGCCAGCTGCAGCTCTACCTGGACGGACCGGCCGACAAGCTGTTCACCGTGCTGTGGCTGGCGAGCGCCGGCAGCGGTGGCCGGGTCGAGGCCGAGGAGGCCAGGGCCCTGGGCCTCGACTACCTGGCCGGGCGGACCATGGGCGACCTCTTCGAGGCCGAGGCCCGGGCGACCGCCGACACGCTGATCGCCAACGGTCGCCCGACCCGGCTGATCCGCCTGGAGCGGATCGACGAGCGCGTTCTCGGCGGCCTGTTCATGCACTACGAGCTGGAGACGATCCTGGCCGCCGAGCTGCTGGGCGTCGATCCCTTCGGCCAGCCGGCGGTCGAGGAGGGCAAGGTGCTGGCCCGCCGCTACCTCGCCGAGTCGCCCGGCGCGCCGGCCGGCCCCGCCTGATGACGATCCGCCGCCTGCCCGAGACGCTGGTCAACAGGATCGCGGCCGGCGAGGTCATCGAGCGGCCGGCGGCGGCGGTCAAGGAACTGGTCGAGAACAGCCTGGACGCCGGCGCGCGACGAGTCGACGTCAGCCTGCGCGACGGCGGCAAGGCCTGGATCTGCGTCGCCGACGACGGCGAGGGCATGGGCCCCGAGGACCTGGGCCTGGCGCTGCAGCGCCACGCCACCTCGAAACTGCCCGACGACGACCTCGTGCGCATCGCGACCCTGGGCTTCCGCGGCGAGGCCTTGCCCTCGATCGGCGCGGTCGCGCGCCTGGCCATCGTCAGTCGGCCGCGCGGCGCCGCCGAGGCCTGGCGCATCGCGGTCGAGGGCGGCAGCCCACCCGAGGTGGCGCCGGCCGCGCTCGGCGGCGGCACCCGCGTCGAGGTTCGCGACCTCTTCTTCGCGACGCCGGCGCGCCTGAAGTTCCTGAAGTCGGCGCGCAGCGAGGTCATGGCCGTGCGCGACAGCCTGGAGCGCCTAGCCATGGCGCACCCGGGCGTCGCCTTCTCCCTGGTCCACGAGGAGCGCACGCTGTTCCGCCACGAGGCCGAGAGCGGCGACCTGTTCGACGCGCGGCTGAAGCGCCTGGGCGCGGTCATGGGCCGCGCCTTCCAGGACAACGCCCTGGCGCTCGACGCCCTGCGCGAGGGCCTGCAGCTGACCGGCTACATCGGCCTGCCGACCCTGAACCGGGCCAACGCCCTCGGCCAATACCTCTTCGTCAACGGCCGCCCGGTGCGCGACCGCCTGCTGCTCGGCGCGATCCGCGGCGCCTACCAGGACTTCCTGGCGCGCGACCGGCACCCGATGGTCGCGCTCTTCCTCGAGGTGCCGCCCGAGGAGGTCGACGTCAACGTCCACCCGGCCAAGGCCGAGGTCCGCTTCCGCGACCCGGGGCTGGTGCGCGGCCTGATCGTCTCGGCCTGCCGCCACGCCCTCGCCGAGGCCGGCCACCGCGCCTCGACGACGGTCGCGCAGGCGGCCCTCGGCGCGCTGCGGCCCGGCCTCGGCGGCGGTGGCGGCGGCGGTCCGTCCTACGCCTTCGGCGCGGGGGGCGGCGCGCGGGGCGGCTACGGCGGCACCCTGCCGCGCAGCCTGGCCGAGGCGGCGGCCGGCTATCATGCGCCGCTGGGCGGCGGCCTGCCGGCCTTCGACCACGCGCCCTCGGCGCGCGGCGAGGCGCCGGCGACGGAGGGCGAGGCGGCGCCCGGGGCTGGCGACTTCCCGCTCGGCGCGGCACGGGCCCAGCTCCACGCCACCTACGTCGTCGCCCAGACCGCCGAGGGCATCGTCATCGTCGACCAGCACGCCGCCCACGAGCGCCTGGTCTACGAGCGCATGAAGCGCCAGATCGCGGCGAGCGGGGTCTCGCGCCAGCTGCTGCTGGTGCCGGAGGTCGTCGAGCTGGAGGAGGCCGCGGCCGAGCGGCTGCTGGCCCGCGCCCCCGAGCTCGCCGAGCTCGGCCTCGTCGTCGAGGGCTTCGGCGGCGGCACGCTGCTGGTCCGCGAGACGCCGGCGCTGCTCGGCCAGGTCGACGTCCAGGGCTTGCTGCGCGACCTCGCCGACGAGCTCGGCGAGCTCGACCAGGCGCTCAGCCTGAAGGAGCGGCTCGAGGAGGTCTGCGGCACCCTCGCCTGCCACGGCTCGGTGCGCGCCGGCCGCCGCCTGACCGTCGAGGAGATGAACGCCCTGCTGCGCGAGATGGAGGCGACACCGCACAGCGGCCAGTGCAACCACGGCCGCCCGACCTACGTCGAGCTCAAGCTCTCGGACATCGAGCGGCTGTTCGGCCGTCGGTAGGCACACACTTTGCGCGGGCGCCGCGATCCAGGACGGTGCGATAGTGTCGCTCGGCCCTTGCGCAGAAGCGCGCGAAGGCCTTGATCCATAAGGGCGACGTCGCGTCGGTCTTGGGGATCGCCGCGCCGGCACCAACAAGGAGGATCCCGCATGAAGCTGCCCCTCGATGTGACCTTCCGCAACCTGGACCACTCGGAGGCCGTCGAGGCCCTGGTCCGCGAGGAATCGGCGAAGCTCGAGCGCCACTTCGACCACATCGTCTCCTGCCGGGTAACGATCGAGGCGCCGCACCGCCACCAGACCAAGGAGCCGAAGGTCAAGGGCGAGCTGTTCCAGGTCCACATCGAGCTGGGCGTGCCGCAGCAGCGCCTGATCGTCTCGCAGAAGGGCAAGCCGGCCCAGAGCGACCTCTACAAGGCGGTGCGCGACGCCTTCAAGGTCGCGACCCGCCAGCTCGAGGACTACGCCCGCAAGCTGCGCGGCGACGTCAAGAGCCACGCCGTCTGATGGCCGAGGCGAAGGGGACGGGCGCCCCGAAAGGCGCCCTGCTGGTGACCGGCGGCAGCCGCGGCATTGGCGCAGCGGTCTGCCGCCTGGCGGCGCGCGAGGGCTACGACGTCGCGGTCGGCTACGCCGGCCGCAAGGAGGTTGCCGAGGCCGTCGTGCAGGACGTCGAGGCGGCCGGACGCCGCGGCGTCGCCCTGGCCGCCGACGTCGCCGACGCGGCCGCCGTGGCGCGCCTCTTCGAGGCGGCGGAAGCCGCGCTCGGGCCGCTCGGCGCCCTGGTCAACTCGGCCGGCCTGACCGGCCTCAGCAAGCGCTTCGTCGAGTCCGATCCCGAGGAGATGCTCCGGGTGCTGGCGGTCAACACCGCCGGCACGCTCTACTGCTGCCGGGAAGCGGCGCGGCGCATGGCGCGCTCGCGCGGCGGCGCCGGCGGCGCCATCGTCAACCTGTCCTCGGCGGCGGCGACGCTCGGCAGCCCCGGCGAGTTCGTCTGGTATGCCGCCTCCAAGGGCGGCATCGACAGCCTGACCATCGGCCTGTCGAAGGAGCTCGGGCCCGAGGGCATCCGCGTCAACGCGGTGGCGCCGGGCCTGATCGACACCGACATCCATGCCGGCGCCGGGGACGCCGGCCGCCTCGAGCGCTTCACGTCGCAGGTGCCGCTGGGCCGGCCCGGCACGGCCGAGGAGGTCGCCCGGCCGATTCTCTGGCTGCTCTCGGAGGGCGCCGCCTACACCAGCGGCACGATCCTGCGCGTCGGCGGAGGGCGCTAGCTCGGGGTCCGGACTCTCAGCGCTAGTCGTGGGACTTCGGGTAGACCTGCTTGGTGTGGCGGATCTCGACGTCGGAGAAGAGGCCAGCCTGGGCGTAGGGATCGCCGGCGGCGAAGTTCTCGGCCGCGTTGCGGTCCGGCACCTCGATCACCAGCAGGCTGCCGCAGGGCTTGTCGTTCTGGTCGAGCAGCGGCCCGGCGAAGGCGATCTGGTCGGCGAAGGCCTCGAGGTAGGAAAGGTGCGCCGGACGGTTGTCGAGACGAACCGACAGGCTGCCCGGCTGGTCCGTGCAGATCAGGGCAAAGAGCATCGTCACCTCCGCTACCGATCGGTTTCCTTCCCGGCAAGCCTAGAGCCAATCCGGGTCCACTGCAAACCGCCAGCCTCGCCGATCCCTCGGCCGAAGTCGCGCAAATCAACGGCTTAGGAAGGCGCTCCGCCGGCCGGTCAAGCGGTCTCGCTGCGCAGGGGCCGAGCCAGCAGCGCTCGGATCGTGGTCTCCAGGTCGTCGCCACGGTTGACGACCGCGTCGACCGCCTCGGCGATCGGCAGCTCGATCCCCAGCCTGCGCGCCAGGGCGACCGCCGCGGCCGAGGTGGCGACGCCCTCGGCCAGCTTCGCCGGCGGCGGCGCGCCGCGACCGACCGCCAGGCCGTGGGCGTAGTTGCGCGAGCTCGGGCCCGCGCAGCTCAGGGTCAGGTCACCGAGCCCCGACAGGCCCATGAAGGTCTCGGGCCGCGCGCCCTTGGCGCGGCCCAGCCGGACGATCTCGGCCAGGCCGCGCGTAACCAGCGCCGCGCGGGCGTTCTCGCCCAGGCCCAGGCCGTCGACGATGCCGCAGGCCAGGGCGACGACGTTCTTGAGCGCGCCGCCGAGCTGGGCGCCGACGGGGTCGTCGGACAGGTAGGGCCGGAACTGCGGCGTCGCCAGGGCCTCGGCCAGCCGCCCGGCCAGGGCCGGATCCGCCGCCGCCAGGGTGACGGCGGTCGGCCGCCCCCGGGCCAGCTCGCCAGCGAAGCTGGGCCCGCTGAGCACCAGCAGCGGGTGCCCCGGCAGGGTCTCCGCCAGGATCTCACCGGGCAGTTCCCCAGTGGCCAGCTCCAGGCCCTTGCAGCAGATCACCAGCGGCACCCCCGCCGGCAGCAGCGGCGCGAGCCGCCTGGCCAGGCCCCGCAGGCTCTGGGTCGGCACCGCAAGCAGCAGGGCGACGGCACCCTCGACCGCACGCAGCAGGTCGGCGGTCGGCGCGATCGAGGCGGGCAAGGGCGGCGCCTCGGGCAGGTAGGCCGGGTCGCGGCGCTCGCGCGCCAGGAGGTCGGCCTGCTCGGGCCGCCGGCACCAGAGCCGCACCGGCCGGCCCGCCGCCCCGGCCTGCTGGGCCAGGGCCATGCCCCAGGCGCCGGCGCCCAGGACCGCGAGCGGCTGCGATGGGATGTCGGCCGTGCTCACAGGCTGAGGTTGAAGGCGACGGAAATGCGCGCCGCACCGCCGCGGTAGGGCCGCACGCCGTGCTCCAGCCAGCTCGGGAACAGCAGCAACATGCCGGCCTTCGGCGGGATCGTCTCGGCGGCGCCGATCGACAAGCCACCGGGCGCCGCGAAGGCCAGCTGCGGCGCGTACATCGCGGGGGCCACCCCGCGCGGATCGCGCAGCTCGAACTCGCCGCCGAGCGAGGGGTCGGCGCCGATGCCGCCGTCATCGACGTAGTAGCTGGCCGACCAGAAGGCGCCGGGATGGCTGTGCGCCTCGTTGGCGTGGCCGCTGCGGTTGACGTTGGCCCAGGCGTTGACCTTCCAGTCCAGCTTGAGGGCGCGGCCCTGGCGGTCGCAGGTCAGCTTGCCGGCCAGGGCCTTGCCGGCGTCGATCACCGTCGCCGCCGCCGGGCCGCCCCAGTCGAGCAGGTCCCAGCTCGACTGCCAACCGCCGAGGTTGGAATGGTCGGTCGAGGGCCGGGCCGACTCGCGGGCCAGGATCGTCTCGGCGAGCTGCCGGTTGACCGCCTCGGGGAAGCCCAGGTGGGCGACGGCGACCGGCGTCGCGAAGACCTGCAGGACCTCGGCACGGGAGCCGCCCTGCTGGCCGCTCCCAGGCTGCGCGCCACCCTGGCCGTTGCGGGTGGCGTCGAAGGGCTCGCTCATCGGGCTGCCTCCAGATTCGGTGCGCTCAGCTCTTCCAGCGGCCAGCGCGGCCGGGCCCGGAAGTCGAGGGGGTCGGCGGCACCCAGGCGCAGGCGCTCGAGTCCGGCCCAGGCGATCATCGCGCCGTTGTCGGTGCAGAGCGCCGGCGGCGGCACGACGAGCGCGGCCCCGGCGCCCGCCGCGGTCTCAGCCAGCGCGGCCCGCAGTCGCCGGTTCGCGGCGACGCCGCCGGCGACGACCAGCGGCCCCGCACGTCCGGTCTCCTCGGCGAAGCGGGCGATCGCCCGCGCGGCGCGGTCCTGCAGCACCTCGGCGACCGCCGCCTGGAAGGAGGCGGCGAGGTCGGCCCGCTGGTCCTCGTCGAGCGGGCGCTGCCCGCCCAGCTTCTCGACGGCATTGCGCACGGCGGTCTTGAGGCCGGAGAAGGAGAAGTCGCAGCCGGGGCGGCCCTTCATCGGGCGCGGCAGCGCGAAGCGCCGCGGGTCGCCCTCCAGGGCGGCGCGCTCGACCGCCGGTCCGCCGGGATAGCCGAGGCCGAGCAGCTTGGCGACCTTGTCAAAGGCCTCGCCGACCGCGTCGTCCAGGGTGGTGCCGTAGCGCCGGTAGCGGCCGACGCCCTCGACCGCGAGCAGCTGGCAGTGGCCGCCCGAGACCAGCAGCAGCAGATAGGGGAAGGCGGTGCCGTCGGTCAGGCGCGCGCTCAGGGCGTGCCCCTCCAGGTGGTTGACGGCGACGAAGGGCTTGCCGTGGACGGCGGCGACCGCCTTGCCGGTCATCGCGCCGACCAGCACGCCGCCGATCAGCCCGGGGCCGGTCGTCGCCGCGATGCCGTCGAGCTCGGCGAAGCCGAGGCCGGCCACGGCCATAGCCTCGG
>NZ_JBBDQW010000036.1:0-37763 GCF_040905785.1 Tistlia sp. | reverse complement strand
TGCCGTGCACTACTCCCCTCAGAAAAAATCCCGGACAGCAGTGCGCCTTCGCGGGAATGACGAAGAAGCGGGACGCCGCGCGCTACTCGGCCGCCTGGGCCGCGCGGGCGGCGACGGCGAGGGCCTGGTCGAGGTCGGCGGTGAGGTCGGCAAGGGTCTCCAGGCCGATCGACAGGCGGATCACCTCCTCGCCGGCGCCGGCGGCGGCGCGCTGCGCCTCGCTGAGCTGGCGGTGGGTGGTCGAGGCCGGGTGCAGGATCAGCGAGCGGGCGTCGCCGACGTTGGCCAGGTGGCTGAACAGGTTGACCGCCTCGACCAGCTTGAGGCCGGCGCGGTAGCCGCCCTTGAGCCCGAAGGTGAAGACCGAGCCGGCGCCCCGGGGCAGGTACTTGGCCGCGAGGGCGCGGTAGGGGCTCGAGGGCAGGCCGGCATGGGACACCCAGGCGACCTCGGGATGGCCCTCCAGGAAGGCCGCGACCGCGGCCGCGTTCTCGACGTGGCGCTCCATGCGCAGGGACAGAGTCTCGGTGCCGAGCAGGGTCAGGAAGGCGTGCAGCGGCGCCATGGTCGGGCCGAGGTCGCGCAGGCCGACGGCGTGGGCCTGCATGGTGAAGGCCATGTCGCCGAAGGTCTCGTAGAAGGACAGGCCGTGGTAGGCCGGCTCGGGGGCGTTCAGGCCCTTGAACTTGTCGGAGACGTTCCAGTCGAAGCGGCCGGAATCGACGACCGCCCCGCCCATCGCGGTGCCGTTGCCCGACAGGAACTTGGTCGTCGAGTGGATCACCAGGTCGGCGCCCCACTCGATCGGCCGGCACAGGTAGGGCGTCGCCAGGGTGTTGTCGACGATCAGCGGGATGCCGGCCGCCTCGGCGATCCGCGCCAGGGCCTCGAGGTCGCTGACGACGCCGCCGGGGTTGGCCAGGCTCTCGCAGAAGAGCGCCTTGGTCCGGGGCCCGATGGCGCGCTCGACGGCGTCCAGATCGTCGAAGTCGACGAAGTCGCAGTGCCAGTCGAACTTCTGGAAGGACTTGCCGAACTGGGTGATCGAGCCGCCGTAGAGCCGGGTCGAGGCGACGAAGCGGTCGCCGGGCTCCATGAAGGCGAAGAAGGTCAGGATCTGGGCGGCATGGCCCGAGGCGCAGCAGGTCGCCCCCCGGCCGCCCTCGAGGCTGGCCAGGCGCTCCTCCAGCACCGCCACCGTCGGGTTGGTCAGGCGCGAGTAGATGAAGCCGAAGGTCTGCAGGTTGAACAGGCTCGCGGCATGGTCGGCGTCGTGGAAGACGTAGGAGGTGTTCTGGAAGATCGGCGTCTGCCGCGCGCCCGTCACCGGCTCGGGCTGCGCGCCCGCATGGAGCATGCGCGTCTCGAAGCCGTAGGTCGGCGGCTGCTTGCGGTCGGTCATCCCTGCCTCCTCTGCCGCTCCCCCGGGGGAGCCCAGGCGAAGCTATAGCGCAGGCGCGGGGCCTGTCGAAAGGCGGGCGAGATGCGTGGAGGCGGGTGGAAAATTAGGGATGGATTCAAATTGTGCGCATCTGTCGGATGCCGCCGCCGGTGGGCCGTGGAGACGACGCCTTCAGGCATCTATTGAGTCGATATAAAACAAGAATTTACGGTCAACTCCTCACCCTTATCGTCATCGCCGCGAAGGCGGGGATCGATGGGAACGGCACCCCCAGCGCGGGCGCGCGAGCCTCGGCGCAAAGGGCCTCGCCCTATGGATCCCCGCCTTCGCGGGGATGACGACAGGAGGGGCGGAAACGACGACAGAAGGTCGGGGACGACAGAAGGGGCGTGGGGCGGGTGTCCTTGGGTGCGCGGGGACGTCCCGCCGCGCGATGGCGCCCGCCTCTAGGCCACCCGCAGGCGGCGGCGCTTGGCGGTGATCACCTTGGAATCGAAGCCGGCCCAGGAGAGCTCCGAATGGAGGCGGCCGAACTCGATCTTGGGGCAGCGGTTCATGACGACCTGCAGGCCGGCGGCCTCGGCGCGCTCGGCGGCCGGGTCGTTGCGCACACCGAGCTGCATCCAGAGGGTGCGGATGCCCTTGTCGGCCCTGAGCGCGATCGCCTGGTCGGCGACCGCTGCGGCGGCCTCCGAGTTGCGGAAGACGTCAACTAGCTCAAAGGGGCCGGGGACCTCGGCGAGCTCGGCGTAGACCCGCTCGCCCAGGATCTCCTGGCCGGCCTGGCCGGGGTTGACCGGGATCACCCGGTAGCCCTTGTCCTGCAGGTACTTCATGACGAAGAAGGAGGGCCGGTTCCACTTCGGGCTGGCCCCGACCATGGCGATGGTCCGGGTCTCCTGCAGGATGCCCAGGATGTAGCCGTCGGAATAGCTGTCGTGGTTCATGGTGCCTATATGGACCCGTCGATCGACTTGGTCGAGAGCACCCGGCTGGAGAAGCCGGCCTGCTTCAGGTCGGCGACGATCTCCAGGACGTGGTCGCGGTTGCGGGTCTCGACGATGACGTCGATGTCGGCCTGCTTGACCGGCACGTCGGCGAAGAGGCGCTGGTGGGTGACCTCGACGATGTTGCCGCCGGAGTGGCCGATGACCTGGGCGAGCCGGGCCAGGGTGCCGGGCTGGTCGACGATCGAGACGCGCAGGCGGACGACCCGGCCGTCGCGCACCAGCGCCCGGTTGAGCACGCCCGAGAGCAGGCGCACGTCGATGTTGCCGCCGCAGATCACGGTGGCGACCCGGCGTCCCTTGAAGCGCTCGGCCTGGGCCAGCAGGGCGGCGACGCCGGCGGCGCCCGCGCCCTCGGCGACCAGCTTCTGCAGCTCGGCCAGGGCCGAGACGGCGCTCTCGAGCTCGCTCTCGCTGACCAGCAGGATGTCGGCGACGAGAGCGCGGATGATCTCGCGGGTCAGGGTGCCGGGGGTCTTGACCGCGATGCCGTCGGCCAGGGTCGTGCCGCCGGCGCGCGGCGTCTCGCCGCGCAGCACCTGCTTCATCGAGGGGAAGAGCTCGGCCTCGACGCCGATCATCTCGATCTCCGGGGCCAGCGCCTTGACCGCCGTCGCGATGCCGCCCATCAGCCCGCCGCCGCCGATCGGCACGACGACGCAGTCGAGCTCCGGCCGGTCGGCCAGCAGCTCCAGGCCGATGGTGCCCTGGCCGGCGATGATCAGCGGGTCGTCGTAGGGATGCACCCAGACCAGGCCCTCGCGCTCGGCGCGCTCGCGGCCGGCCTCGTAGGAGGCGTCGAGCGTCTCGCCCGCGAGCACGACCTCGGCGCCGAGCGCGCGGGTGCGCGAGACCTTGGTGAAGGGCGCGAAGACCGGCATGACGATGGTCGCCGGGATGCCGAGCCGGCTGGCGTGGTAGGCGACGCCCTGGGCGTGGTTGCCGGCCGACATGGCGATGACGCCGCGCTTGCGCTCGGCGGCGTCGAGGCTGAGCAGCTTGACCAGCGCGCCGCGGTCCTTGAAGGAGCCGGTGAACTGCAGGTTCTCCAGCTTCAGCCAGAGCTCGCAGCCGATCAGCTCGCCCAGGCGCCGCGCCTCGATGGTCGGCGTGCGCACGACCTGCCCCTCGATCTGCCCGGCGGCGCGGCGGATGTCGTCGATGGAAACGCTCACCTGTTCCTCCTGCGGCGCCGTGGCGCCCCCTGCTCTGCTACTCGGGACGAAGCACCAGGATCTCGGCGGCCGCTCGCTGCGGTGCGACCAGTTCGACCGTGGCGCCGTCGCGCCAGCGCTCCAGGAAGTTGCCGTAGAGCGGCGACAGCGGGTTGCCGGACTGGCCGCTGTCGAGGACGAAGCGCGAGGCGTCGAGGTCGGCAAGGTCGAAGACCGCGCGCAGGCCGGCGCCGTGGACGTGCTGGAACAGCCGGGATTCGTCCAGGAAGACCGGGGTGCCGCGGTCGATCGTGTCGTTGCCGCCGCCGGTCGGAATCGACAGCGTGGTCAGCGGGCCGAGCAGCGGCAGGTACTTGAACAGCGGGTGCGCCAGCTTCACCTCGTGGAAGTCGCCCCACCGCCAGTCCGCTGGGGGGCCCTCGGCGCCGAGCCGGCGCAGCAGGGCGATCGCTTCCGCAAGGGCCTGGCGGACGGCGGCGTCGCAGTCTGCGGCCTGGCCCCGGCACCAGCGCGGCGAGACGGTCAGCGCCCGCCCAATCGCCTCGGGGTTCCAGAAGGCGATCTCGCCGTAGGCCGCGCCCAGCTCGTCGGCGAACAGCAGGTGGTTCAGCTCGCGCAGCCAGGCGTGATAGAGCAGCGGCTCCGGCCGGTCCCGGCCCATGGTGCCGTCCCAGGAGGCGAGCAGGGCCCAGGCCTCGGCGAGCTCCGCCTTGGCGGTCTCGTCTTCGGCTGGGTTGGCCTCGCCTTCGGCCGGGGCGGACTCGAGCAGCAGCGGCAGCAGGCGGCGCGCCGACAGCGAGACCTGGTCGAGCTGCAGGGCCGCGGCCTCCTCGGGGCCGTGGCGCGGCTGCGCCTCCAGCACCTCGGCGATGCGCCGGTAGCGCGCCGGGTTCTGCCATTCCTTCGCGATCGAGAAGGGGTAGTCGCGCCCGGCGATGCGGTTGTTGGCGTTGGCGAGCCAGCCTTGCGCGGGGTCGAGGGCGTGGGGCAGGGACTCGAAGGGCACGAAGCCCGACCAGATCGCCTCGCGGTCCCGGGCATCGACGGGCCGGCTGCCGTCGTAGCCGAGGCGGATCGGCACCAGGCCCGGCGACCAGAAGCCGATGTGGCCCTCGACGTCGGCGTAGAAGACGTTCTGCTGCGGCGCCTGCCACAGGCGCATGGCCTCGCGGAAGTCGTCCCAGCCGCGCGCCCGATTGAGCGCGACCAGGGCGTCGGGCGTGCTGTCCCGGTCCGTCAGCGCCGGCCAGGCCAGGGTCGCGACTCGATCCTCGCCGAGGTCCGGGTAGTCCTTCGGCCCGACCGCGTCGCTGACCACCGGTCCGAAGCGCCCCTGGCGCAGCGTCGCCTCGACCGCCTCGCCGCCGCGCACCGGGATGGTCTCGCTGCGCGTCTCGAATGGCCGCGGGCCGTCGGGCGTCAGGTAGCGCGAGGGGTCCTCGGGGTCGAGCGTCTCGATGGCGAAGTCCTGGGTGTCCGAATGGGTCGTGGTGAGGCCCCAGGCGATGTGGCCGTTATGGCCGATCAGGACCACGGGCACGCCGGGCGAGGTCGCCCCGGCGAGCACGCCCTCGGGCGTCTCCAGGCGCGCCAAGTACCAGGTCGAGGGTACCTGCAGCATCAGGTGCGGGTCGTTCGCCAGCACCGGCTTGCCGGTGCCGGTGCGCGCGCCCTCGACGGCCCAGAGGTTGCTCGCGCCGTAGCTGGTCAGCAGCTCGGGCACGGCCGACAGCAGCGTCCGCCCGGCGAGCGCCGCCAGGTCGTCGCCGGCAATGGTCGGGTGGCTGGCGGCCGGCTCGTCGGGAAAGAGGTCGGCCCAGTCCCCCGGCCCGAGCACCGCGTCGAGCCGGACGTTGCGCAGCTCGTCGCGCCAGTTGCCCGACAGCCGCAGCGCCATCAGCTTGGCCCAGAGCAGCGAGTCGGCCGGGGTCCAGGGCGCCGGCCGGCCGAGCGCCAGGAACTCCGGCGGCAGCGCGCCGCCGTGGCTGTCCAGCCAGGCGTTGACGCCGGCGGCGTAGCCTTCGAGCAGCGCCCGGGTCTCTGGCCGCAGCGTCGCGACCTGGGCATCGACCTGGCGGCCGAAGCCGAGGGTGCGCATCAGGAGGTCGTACTTGACCATGGAGCCGCCGGCGACGGCCGCCAGCTGGCCGCGCCCGGCGAGGCGCAGCATGATCATCTGGGCCAGGCGGTCCTGGGCATGGGCGTAGCCGAGGCCGAAGGCGGCGTCGGGCCAGCTCTGGGCGCGCACGGTCAGCAGGCCGTCGGCGTCGCGCCACAGCTCGACCGGCGCCTCGGCGCCAGCGACCAGCACCTCGCCCTCGGTCTCGGGCAGCGAGGTCCCGAGCCACAGCCAGCCCCCGACGAGGACGATCAGCAGCAGCGCCAGCAGGCCGCCGAGGACGCGCAGGCTCCAGCGCAGCAGGGATTTCGGCAAGCGGGCGCTCCGGACGAGAAGGGGACGGGCGGGCTGGAGCGAGACCATAAGTCACCGCGCCCGCGGTTCCAATGGAGTCCGGGGGGCACGGGCGGCTCGGCCCGCTGGTGTCGCCGCCACGGCGCTTCGTGGTTCGACAGGCTCCCCACGAAGCGAGGGGGCGGCGGCCGCCTGGTCGGAGGGACGCCGAGCGCCCTCAGTCCAGCGCGCGGAACCAGGTGTCGGAGAGGGTGTAGCCGGCGGGGAAGGGGTCGCTGGCGTCTAGGACATAGCGGTGGTGGCCGGTGATCCAGGCGCGCCCCGCGATCGAGGGCACCACGGCCGGGCGGCCGCCGACCTCGGTCAGGCGCTCGATCCGGCAGTGGAACTCGGTGTCGAGGATCGAGCGGCCGACGAAGGTCTCGCCGACGCCGATCTCGCCGCGGGCGTGGAGCACGGCCAGGCGCGCCGAGCAGCCGGTGCCGGTCGGGCTGCGGTCGAGCTTGCCGGGCGAGATGACCACCGTGTTCTTGCCGACTAGGCGGCCCTCGGCGTCGGTGCCCGGCGGCAGGGTGAACTGCACGAAGGAGACGAAGTCGATCTCCGGGTTCTCCGGATGGCGGATCGGCAGCTGGGCGTTGACCGCGGCCTTGACCGCCTCGCCGGCTTCGACCAGCCGCCGCGCCTCGCCGCGCTCCAGGCGGAAGCCGAGGGCGCGGGCGTCGAGCAGGGCGAAGGAATCGCCGCCGTAGGCGAGGTCGACGTCGAGCCGGCCGAAGCCCGGCACCTCGACCGTGGCGCCGAGCGCGAAGACGAAGGAGGGCAGGTTGGTCACGGCGATCCGCTCGGCCTTGCCGCCCCGGCAGCGGGCCACGACCTCGACCAGGCCGCCCGGGGCCTCCAGCGTCAGGCGCGTCTCCGGCTCGGTCATGGCGACCCGCCCGGTCTCGAGCAGCACGGTGGCGACGCAGATCGCGTTGGACCCCGACATCGGCGGGTAGTCGGCCGGCTCCATGACGATGAAGCCGGCCTGGGCGCGCGGATCCTTCGGCGGGACCAGCAGGTTGAGGTGCACGAAGGCGCCGCCGCGCGGCTCGAACAGCAGCAGGCGGCGCAGGTCGTCGCTCTGCTCCTTCAGCCAGCGCCGCTGCGCCCACAGCGTGTCGCCCGGCGGCGGCGCGACGCCGCCGACGATGACCCGCCCGACCTCGCCCTCGGCGTGGCAGCCGACGACCTCGATGCCGCGCGGGTCGAAGAGGGCCATGGCGTGCGCGTCTCCTGTTGCCTGGACTCCGCCTTTCCCCTTTTTCGTCATTCCCGCGAAAGCGGGAATCCATGGGGAATGGCCGCCCGTGCCGACCCTGGCGGGTGAGCGGGAGGCGAGTCACTATGGATCCCCGCCTTCGCGGGGATGACGGAAAAAGGGGCGGGAATGACGAGAAAAGCGCCGCCTACTCCAGGTTCACGATGATCGTCTTCTTGTGGGTGAAGTGCTCGAGCATGGCCTCCAGCGTCGCCTCCTTGCCCAGGCCGGAGGCCTTGACGCCGCCGTAGGAGAGGTTGGGCATGACCACGAGGTTCTGGTTGACCTGGACGAAGCCGGCCTCCAGCCGCCGGGCGCCGTCGAGGCCGGTCTTGAGGTCCTTGGTCCAGATCGTCGCGGCCAGGCCGTACTCGCTGTCGTTGGCCTGCTCGAGCGCCTCCTCGAAGCCGTCGAACTTCACCACGCAGGTGACCGGGCCGAAGATCTCCTCGCGGATCAGGCGGCTGTCGCGCGGCAGGTCGGTGAAGATCACCGGGCGCACGAAGTAGCCCTCCTTCAGCTTGGCGTCCCCGGCCGGCAGGGCCGAGCACTCGTGGGCCCGGCCGCCCTCGCTGCGGCCCCTGTCGATGTAGCCGGTGACGCGGTCGAACTGCTGCAGCGAGACGATGGTGCCGATGTCGGTCTTCTCGTCCAGGGGATCGCCCATGACCAGGGCGTCGACCTTGGCCTTGACCGCCTCGACGAAGCGGTCGTGGACGGCGGCCTGGACGTAGATGCGGCTGGCGGCGGTGCAGCTCTGGCCCTGGCGGGTGAAGCGCATGCCCGAAACCGCGCCGGCCACGGCCTTGTCGAGGTCGGCGTCGGCCATGACGATCATCGGGCTCTTGCCGCCGAGCTCCAGGGTCACCGGGATCAGCTTGTCGGCCGCCGCCTTGTAGATCAGCCTGCCGGTCTCGACCGAGCCGGTGAAGGAGATCTTGCCGACCTTCGGGTGGGTGACCAGCGGCTGGCCGCACTCGGGCCCGTAGCCCGACAGGATGTTGAACAGGCCGGCCGGCAGCACCTGGTTCATCAGCTGGCAGACGCGCAGCACGGCGAAGGGCGCCTCCTCGGCCGACTTGACCACCACCGCGTTGCCGGCGACTAGCGCCGGCGCGATCTTGTAGGCCATCAGCATCATCGGCACGTTCCAGGGGATGATCGCGCCGACGACGCCGATCGGCTCGCGCACCGTCATGGTCATCATGTCCGGGCTGAAGGGCACGGTCTCGCCCTTGAGCTCGCTCGCCAGGCCGCCGAAGAAGGCGAAGGCGTCGGCCAGCACGCCGGCCTCGACGCGGCTCTCGGTGCGCAGCGCCTTGCCGGTCTCCAGCGCCATCAGGCGCGCCAGCTCCTCCTTGTGCGCCTCCAGCAGGCGGGCGCACGCGCCGACCAGGCGGCCGCGCTCGCGCGCCGGCGTCCGCGCCCAGGCCTTCTGGGCCGTGGCGGCCGCCTCGACGGCGGCGGCGACGTCCTCGGCCTCGCCGTAGGCGGCCTCGCCGACCTTCTCCAGGGTCGCCGGATAGCGCACCTCGAAGGTCCGGCCGGAGGCGGCGGGCACCAGCTTGCCGCCGATCAGGTGGCTGCCCGACAGCTCCCTGGCCAGCGACCAGGGGTCGAGGTTGGGGGATAGGCGGTCGGCGGCCTCAGCCGCGCTCGCGAGGGTCGACATGGGGCGTCCTCCGGCAGGGATGGCTCTTGCCGCAGTGGTAGGCCGAAGCGGCCGGCCGATCAATCGAAGGAGTCACCCGTCCCCTTGGAGCCACGGCACTCACACGTCTTCTTGCGTAGGAAGAACGTCCTCGCTGAGAGGCCGTCGCAGCTCGCGCTTGCATGGTTCGACAGGCTCACCATGAAGCGCAACCAAGAATCCGCGCGAGCCCTCCAGTGAATCCGCACGAGCCCTCCAGTCGCTTCATGGTGAGCCTGTCGAACCATGCAAGCGTGGGAGCTCCGGCGGAAACGGGTGCCTGATTCAGCCCCCGTAGGTGCCGTCGTAGGCGCGGCGCAGCTCGGCCTTCTGGACCTTGCCCATGGTGTTGCGCGGCAGCTGCTCGACGAAGAAGACCCGCTTGGGCACCTTGAAGTTGGCCAGCTTCCGCTTGCAGGCGGCGACCACGTCGGCCTCCTCGACCGCGGCCTCGCCGCTGCGCGTGCAGACCGCGGTCACCGCCTCGCCGAAGTCGGGGTGGGGCAGGCCGATGACGGCCGATTCCCCGACGCCGGGGATCTCGTCGACGACCAGCTCGATCTCCTTGGGGTAGACGTTGAAGCCGCCGGAGATGACCAGGTCCTTGGAGCGGCCGACGATGTGGACGTAGCCCTCGGCGTCGATCTTGGCGAGGTCGCCCGAGATGAAGAAGCCGTCGTCGCGGAACTCCTCCGCGGTCTTCTCGGGCATCTTCCAGTAGCCCTTGAAGACGTTGGGGCCCCGCATCTCCAGCACGCCGATCTCCTCGGGCCCCAGCACCCTGCCGTCCTCGTCGGCGATCCGCACCTCGACCCCGGGCAGCGGGAAGCCGACGGTGCCGGCGCGCCGCTCGCGGCCCGGGCGCTCCTCGTAGGGGTTGGAGGTCGCCATGCCGACCTCGGTCATGCCGTAGCGCTCCAGGATGCGCTGGCCGGTGCGCTGCTCGAACTCCCGGAAGGTTTCCTCCAGCAGCGGCGCCGAGCCGGAGATGAAGAGCCGCATGCCGGCCGCCGCCTCGCGGGTGAAGCCGGGGTGCTGCAGCAGGCGCACGTAGAAGGTCGGCACCCCCATCATCACCGTCGCCCGGGGCAGCAGGCGCAGGATCTCCTCGGGGTCGAACTTCGGCAGGAAGTAGATCGTCGAGCCGTTGGCCAGGGAGGTGTTGAGCGCGACGAAGAGGCCGTGGACGTGGAAAATCGGCAGGGCGTGGAGCAGGGCGTCGCCCTCGCGGAAGCCCCAGAGGTCGCGCAGGGTCAGCGCGTTCGAGCTGAGGTTGCCGTGGCTCAGCATGGCGCCCTTGGAGCGTCCGGTGGTGCCGGAGGTGTAGAGGATCGCCGCCAGGTCGTCGGCCGCCGCCTCGTGGATCTCCTCCTCCGGGCTGGCGGCGCGCGCGGCCTCGGCCAGGGTGCCGTGGCCGGCGGCGTCCAGGGTCAGGAGGTGGGCGACGCCGGCCTTGCTCGCGACCGGCGCCAGCGCGGCCTCGGCCTCGGGCCGGCAGACGAAGAGGGCAGGGGCGGCGTCGCCCAGGAAGTAGGCGACCTCGTCCGGGGTGTAGGCGACGTTGAGCGGCAGGTAGACGCAGCCGGCCTGGGCGCAGCCGAGATAGAGGAAGACCGCCTCGACCGACTTGTCGACCTGGACCGCGACCCGGTCGCCGGGCTTGCAGCCGAGCCGGCGCAGCACGCCAGCGTAGCGGCCGGCGGCGGCCTCCAGCTCGCCGTAGGCGATCTCGGCGCCGTCGGGCTGGACGATCGCCGGGCGGGCCCGGTCGGCGGGGAAGCAGTCGCGGAGGATGGCGAAGAGGTTCTGGTTCATCACGGGGCCTGGTGCTGTGTCTCGGTGACGGTCTCTGGGCTGGCGGCTCAGCCTTGGGTGGCGGCTCGGCGTTGGGTGGCGGCCCGGGCGGCAGGGCGCTGCGGGGCATCGCTCTCGTGGCCCGGCAGCCTGCCGACGCTGGACAGGAAGTCGACGAAGGTGCCGCTCTGCACGGCGACGTGGTCCCTCAGCAGCTGCGCCGCCCGCTCCTGGTCGCCGGCCCGGATCGCCGCCACGACCTGGCCGTGCTCGGCGTGGCTGTCGGCGAGGCGGCCCGGGCGGTGCAGCTGGATCCGGCGGTAAGGCGAGACCCGGCGGCGGATCTTGCGCGTCTCCTGCTCCAGGAAGACGTTGTGGCTGCCGGCGTAGATCGCCTCGTGGAAGCGCAGGTTCATGTCGTAGTAGCCGTCCGCGTCGGCGCCATCGAGGTAGGGCGCGCAGGCGGCGTGCAGGGCGGCCAGGCCGTCGCGCTCGCGCGGCGTCATGCGGCGGGCCGCGAGGCGGGCGCAGAGCGCCTCGAGCTCGCTCATCACCTCGAACATCTCGGCCAGCTGGAAGGTGCCGATGGCGGCGACCAGGGCGCCCTGGCGCGGCCGCATCTCGACCAGCCCGCTGGCGGCGAGCTGCATCAGCGCCTCGCGCACCGGCGTGCGCGACACCGCATAGCGCTCGGCCAGCCCGACCTCGTCGAGCCGCACGCCGGGCGCCAGGTCGCCGACGACGATCTCGCGCTCCAGCTCGAGGCGGACGCGGTCGGCGAGCCGCTGCCGGCCCCGCTGCGTCCCGTTCTCTGCCATGCGTCCTCCCGCGCTTTCCGGTTCGGCCGGAAAGCCTCGCCCGTTTGTATACAAGATTGCGCCGGCTCCATACAATACTGGACTCTTCTTGCGCAGGCGGGCATCGTAGCGGCAATCCGGCGCAACGCCGGGTCGGAGCAGAAACAAGCTCACCAAGGGAGGAAAAAGAATGCGCCTTGCGAAACTCAGCGTCGGCCTGCTGGCCGCCGCCGCCACCGTCGGCCTGGGCCTCTCGGCCGCCGATGCCCAGACCACGCTGCGCCTGTCGCACCAGTGGTCGACCTCGGACGTGCGCCACAAGGTGGCGGAGATCGTCGCCGACCACGTCAAGGCGGCCGACGTCGGCCTCGAGATCCAGATCTACCCGACCCAGTCGCTGTTCAAGGCGCGCGAGCAGTGGCAGCCGACCAGCCGCGGCCAGCTCGACATGACGGTCTTCCCTCTGGCCTACGCCGGCGGCGTCCATCCGGAGTTCAACCTGACCCTGATGCCCGGCCTGGTGAAGAGCCACGACCATGCCGCCCGGCTCAACGACTCCGAGTTCATGGACGCGATCAAGCAGATCGCCGAGGACGACGGTGTCATGATCCTGGTCGACGGCTATCTCGCCGGCGGCTTCGCCGGCACCGAGAAGTGCATCACGGCGCCGGAGGATGTGCAGGGCCTGCAGACCCGCGCCGCCGGCAAGGCCTTCGAGCAGATGCTGGCCGAGGCCGGCGCCTCGATCGCCTCGATGGCCTCCTCCGAGATCTACACCGCCATGCAGACCGGCGTGCTGCAGGCGGCCAACACCAGCTCCTCGAGCTTCGTGTCCTACCGGATCTACGAGCAGGTCAAGTGCTACACCCCGGCCGGGGACTACGCGCTCTGGTTCATGTACCAGCCGCTGATGATGTCGAAGGCCTCCTTCGACCGTCTCGACGAGGCCCAGCAGAAGGCCATCCTGGAAGGCTCCGAGAAGGCCGAGGCCTTCTACCTCGAGGAAGCGAAGAAGCAGGATGCCGAATCGGTCCGCGTCTTCCGCGAGAACGGGGTCGAGATCTCCGAGATGAACGAGGCGCAGTTCAACGCCTGGCGCGAGATCGCCAAGAAGAGCTCCTACCAGGAGTTCTCCAAGGAGGTCGAGGGCGGCCAGGAGCTGCTCGACATGGCGCTGTCGGTCGAATAGCCGACACCCGATCCCGGCGGCCGGTCCCCAGCGACCGGTCGCCGTTCTTTTGCGACCAGCGGAACGCACGGGGTGCGCTGAATGATCGCCGGCTTCATCCGCTTCGCCAACCGCCTGTCCTTCGTCAGCGGCGTCCTGGCGGCTTCCATGATCGCGGTCTCGATCCTGGTCGTCTGCCACATGATCTTCGTGCGCTACGTGCTCGGCCACTCGACGATCTGGCAGACCGAGTTCGTCACCTACATGATGCTGGGCGCGACGCTGGTCGGCATGGCCTACGTCCAGTATCTGCGCGGCCACGTCAACGTCGACCTGCTGCCGATCTACCTCGGCGGGCGCGCGCGCCTCGCGCTCGGAGTCTTCGTGCTGCTGCTCTCGCTCGCGGTGACCGCGGTCTTCGCCTTCTACGGCTACGCCTTCTGGCACGAGGCCTGGGCCGAGGGCTGGCGCTCCGATACCGTCTGGGGCGTCGACCTCTGGCTGCCCTACGCGGCGGTGCCCCTCGGCTTCCTGCTGTTCGCGCTGCAGCTTCTGGCGGACCTCCTGGGCCTGCTGACCGGCCGCCGGCAGGCCTTCGACCTGCCGGCGCGCGAGGTGGGCGGCGCGGCGGCGGGCCGCGGACTGGCGAACGACTAGGAGCGGCAGTTCATGGAATTCGATCCGCTCACCCTCGGCGCGCTGGTCGCGGTCGCGACGATCCTGGTGCTCTTCTCGGGCATCTCGGTGGCCATCGGCCTGATCGTCGTCGCGATCGGCTTCCTGGCGATCTTCGACTTCAATGGCTGGCGGGCCATCGCCTGGCTGCCGGAGACGCTGTTCGCCGAGCTCAACGACTTCGCCCTGCTGTCGATCCCGATGTTCATCCTGATGGGGGCGGCCGTGGCCTCGACACGGGCGGGCGGCGATCTCTACGAGGCGCTCGAGCGATGGCTGACCCGGGTGCCGGGCGGCCTGGTGGTCTCGAACCTCGGCGCCTGCGCGATCTTTTCGGCGCTGTCGGGGTCCTCGCCGGCGACCTGTGCCGCGATCGGGAAGATGGGCATCCCGGAGATGCGCAAGCGCGGCTACCCGCCGGAGGTCGCCGCCGGCGCGATCGCCGCCGGCGGGGCCCACGCTCGGCATCCTGATTCCGCCGAGCGTGACGATGATCGTCTACGGCATCGCCACCGAGACCTCGATCGGCCGGCTATTCCTGGCCGGCGCGCTGCCCGGCCTGCTGCTGGTCTCGCTGTTCATGGCCTGGGCGATCTTCGACACCTGGCGGCGCGGCGCCGGCGACGTCCTGACCCCGACGGTCTACAGCTGGGGCCAGAAGTTCTCCTCGCTGTTCCGGGTGATCCCCTTCCTGCTGATCATCCTGGGCGTGCTCTTCGCGCTCTACGGCGGCGTCGCCACGCCCTCGGAGACCGCCGCGGTCGGCGCGCTCCTGGTGCTGGTCTTCGCGGTCGTGATCTACCGCCTGTGGCGCTTCCGCGATCTCTGGACGGTGCTGCGCGATTCGACCAAGGAATCGGTGATGATCCTGCTGATCATCGCCGCCTCCGGCCTGTTCAGCCACATGCTCTCGAGCCTCTTCATCACCCAGACGGTGGCGAGCTGGATCGCGGACCTCGACGTCAACCGCTGGGTCCTGATGGGCGCGATCAACCTGTTCCTGCTGGTCGCCGGCTTCTTCCTGCCGCCCGTCGCGGTGATCCTGATGTCGGCGCCGGTGCTGCTGCCGATCGTGCTGGCCGTCGGCTTCGATCCCTACTGGTTCGCGGTGATCCTGACCATCAACATGGAGATCGGGCTGATCACGCCGCCGGTCGGCCTGAACCTCTACGTCATCAACGGCATCGCGCCCGACATCCGGCTGCAGACGATCCTGCGCGGGTCGCTGCCCTTCGTCGGCTGCATGGTGCTCGCGATCGTGATCTTGTGCGCCTTCCCCGAGATCGCCACGTGGTTGCCCGTGGCGGTCATGGGACCTGTCGTCCAATAGCCGCGTTGCCACGTCATCAGTCCGCGCAGCCCTGGCGGGAGAGATCATGGCGGAAGCCGTCCAGCAGTCCTTCTTCGACCGTACGCTGACCAACCTGTCGACGGCTTGGCGCGACGTCGCCGCCTCGGCCGCGCGCTCGGTCGGCCTGACCCTGGACGCACCCGGCGCCGACCCCGATGCCCTGCGCACCATGATGCGCGACTGCCTGGAGGCGCGCGGCGGCGAGGTCTCGGCGCGCGCCCCCGCCGCCCCGCTCGGCCCCACCAATCTGCAGCTCGACCCGGCCGGCCGCAACCTGTTCCTGCGCCTGCTCGCGGAGGATTTCGCGGTCGACCGCGAGGCCGTCGACCGCGCCGTGGCGAGGCTCTCGGAGGCCGGCGAGGGGGCTGGGCGCGCGCGCGCCGAGCGGGCCCTGCGGCGCGCCCTGGTGCCGCCGCGCCTCAAGCTGCTGACCCAGTTCAACGGCCTGCCCGAGGGCGTCAAGTTCCTGGCCGACCTGCGCGCCGACCTGCTGGCGACCCTGGGCGACGACGCCGCGCTGAAGTCGCTCGACGACGACCTCTACGAGCTGCTGTCCAGCTGGTTCGACACCGGCTTCCTGGATCTCGAGCGGATCGACTGGAACTCCAGCGCGGCGCTGCTGGAGAAGCTGATCGCCTACGAGGCGGTCCACGAGATCCGCGACTTCTACGACCTGCGAAACCGGCTCGACTCCGACCGCCGCTGCTACGCGCTGTTCCATCCGCGCATGCCCAAGGAGCCGCTCGCCTTCGTCGAAGTCGCACTGGTGCAGGGGCTGGCCGGCAGCATCCAGGCGCTGCTCGACGAGACGGCGCCGCAGGGCGATCCCGGCAGCGCCGACACCGCGATCTTCTATTCGATCTCCAACACCCAGAAGGGCCTGAAGGGCATTTCCCTGGGCGAGTACCTGATCAAGATGGTCGTGCGCGAGCTGGGCGAGGCCATGCCCCGGGTCAGGACCTTCGGCACCCTGTCGCCGGTGCCGGGCTTCCGGCGCTGGCTCGCCGGCGTACCGGCCGAGGAGCTGAACGGCCTGCTGAGCGTCGAGGAGCGCGGCGGCATCCGCGCCCTGGGCGGCAGCGACTCGACGCCCGAGTCGCTGGCGGCACTGCTCGACCGGGCCGACTGGATGCGCGACCCGGTGATCGCCAGGGCGCTCGAGGAGCCGCTGTTGCGCCTGATGGCGAAGTACTTCACCGTGAAGCGCGACGACGGGCAGCCGATCGATCCGGTCGCCCGCTTCCACCTGCGCAACGGCGCACGGCTGGAACGGCTCAACTGGCTCGCCGACGTCTCGGACAAGGGCCTGAAGCAGGCGGCGGGAATGATGGTCAACTATCGCTACCTGCCCGACGAGCTGGAGCGCAACCACGACGCCTACGTCTCGAAGGGCACCGTGGCGATGGCCGCCGAGGTTCGCGGGCTGGTCCGCAAGGTGCGCGGCGACGGCAGCTCGACCCTGCGCCGCCTCGGCCTGGGCACCGGACGGTGAGCCGCGCCTGCGCCGCCGCTTCGGGGCTCGCGGGCGTTGGGCCTGCAGGTGTCCGCCTGGCCCCTTTCGGCGTCGGAGGCTTCGGGCTCCAGGCCTTTGGCTAGACCGCGCTCCTTCGCCGACGCACGCGCGGTCGCCGCGGCGCTGCGCCCGAGCTACCCGGTCTACTGTCTGAGGCCCCACGTCCTTGCGCGCCAGGCCCGGCGCTTCCTGACGCAGTTCCCCGGCGAGGTGCTCTACGCGGTCAAGTGCAACCCGCACCCGCTGGTCGTGGACGCGCTCTACCGCGCCGGCATCCGCCACTTCGACACCGCCTCGCTGCCCGAGATCGCACAGATCGCCGAGACCTACCCCGAGGCCCGCAGCTACTTCATGCATCCGGTCAAGGGCCGGGCGGTGATCAAGAACGCCTACAGCGTCTACGGCGTGCGTCACTTCGTGGTCGACCACGAGGCCGAGCTCGAGAAGCTGCTGGAGGTGACCGGCGGCGAGGGGCTGACGGTCATGGTGCGCCTGGTCACGCCGCCCTCCGAGGGCACGCTCTACCATCTCTCGGCCAAGTTCGGCGCCGAGCCGCGCGAGGCGGCGGCCTTGCTGCAGCGGGCCGAGGGGGCCGGCTGCCGGGCGGGCCTTGCCTTCCACGTCGGCTCGCAGTGCCTGAGGCCCCAGGCCTACGGCATCGCCCTCGGGCTGTGCGGCGAGATCCTGGCGCAGGCCGGCGTGGCGCCGGTCGCCATCGACGTCGGCGGCGGCTTTCCCGCGCGCTACGTCGAGATGGACTCGCCGCCGCTCGCCGACTACTTCCAGGCGATCCGCGACGGACTCAAGGCGCTCCGCCTGTCGCCGACGGTCGAGATCCTCTGCGAGCCGGGCCGCGCACTGGTCGCCGCCGGCTGCTCGCTCCTGGTCCAGGTCCAGCTGCGGAAGGAGCGGCAACTCTACATCAACGACGGCATCTACGGCTCCCTGTCCGAGACGGTCGACGCCGGGATTCGGCTGCCGGCGCGGCTGATCCGCCTGGAGGGGCCGGCGCCGGCGGAGGCGACCCTGGACTTCACGCTGAACGGCCCGACCTGCGACTCCCTGGACGTCGTGCCCGGCACCTTCGAGCTGCCCGCCGACATCCGCGAGGGGGACTGGATCGAGATCGACCAGGTCGGCGCCTACTCGAACGCGCTCGCGACCCACTTCAACGGCTTCTTCCCTGAGACCTTCGTGACCGTCGAGGACGCCTCGCCGGCCTTCGCCGAGGCGAGCGGCGCGAGCGCGGCGTGAGCGAGGCCGCCGCTCCCGTCCTGCGCTGGCTGTCCTGTCTCGGCCGGAAGGGCTTCCACGACATGGCGTACTGGGAGTGGGGCGCGCCCGATGCCGCCCGCACCGCCCTCTGCGTCCACGGCCTGGCGCGCAACGGTCGCGATTTCGACGCCCTGGCCGCCGCCCTCGTCGCGGCCGGCTACCGGGTCGTCTGTCCCGACGTCGTCGGACGGGGCGAGAGCGGCCGCCTGAGCGATCCCCTGGACTACGGCCTGCCGCAGTACCAGAGCGACCTGGCGGCGCTGATCGCCCGGCTTGACGTCGAGCAGGTCGATTGGGTCGGCACCTCGATGGGGGGGCTGATCGCGCTGCTGACCGCCTGCCTGCCCGGCCACCCGATCCGCCGGCTGGTGCTCAACGACGTCGGTCCCTTCGTGCCGCAGGCGGCGCTGGAGCGGATCGCCGGCTACGTCGGGCGCGACCTCGTCTGGCCGGACCTGGCGGCGGCCGAGGCCGCGATCCGCGAGCTCTACGCGCCCTTCGGCCTGACCACGGATGCGCAGTGGCGGCGCTTCACCGAGATCTCGGTGCGGGCGCGGCCGGTGGGCGGCTGGGGCCGCAACTACGACCTTGGCATCGCCGAGCCCCTGGCCGCGGGGCCGCTTTCGGACATCGATCTCTGGGCGCAGTGGGACCTGCTCGACCTGCCGGTCCTGGTGCTGCGCGGCGAGCGCTCCGACCTGCTGCAACCTGAGACGGCGGCGCAGATGGCTCGGCGCGGCCCCCAGGCTCGCGTCCTCGAGGTTGCCGGCTGCGGCCACGCGCCGGCGCTGATGGAGGCGTCCCAGATCGCGCCGATCGTCGAGTGGCTCCGCCAGGGCGCCTGAGCCGCGCCCCGGCCGCGCCCCTCTTCGCCTCAGGGGTGCGGCTTCAAGCCACCGCGGCGGACTACTGGGCCTTGTCGGCGGTTGGGTGGCCGGCAGCCTGCCACGCGCCGGCCGAGCCCAGGAACACCGAGACGCCGGAGAAGCCGGCGCGGGCAAGCACCGAGGCCGCGACCGTGGCGCGCGCGCCGCTGGCGCACATCGTGGTGTAGCTGCGCTCGGGGTCGAGCTCGCCGAGCCGCTGCGGCAGTTCGCCCAGATAGAGGTGCCGCGCGCCGGGGATCGGCGACGCCTCGACCTCCGTAACGCCGCGCACGTCGAGCAGGCTCCAGCCTTCCGGCGGATCGGCGACGCGGCGGGCCACCTCCTCGACGTCGAGCGCCGGCAGTGCCCCGAACGGCCGGGCCCCGGCGGCCCAGGCCGGCAGCGCGGTGTCGAGGAAGCCCTCGACGCGGTCGTAGCCGATCTGCGCCAGGCTGCGCGCCGCGGCCGTGGCCTGCGCGCCGTCGTCGGCGACGAGCAGCAGCCGCTCCTCCGGGTCGAGCAGCCAGCCGGCGAAGGCCGAGAGCATGTCGGCGGGGATTGCCAGGCTGCCGGGCAGGTGGGCGCCTAGAAAGGCTGTGACGCCGCGCACGTCGAGCAGTGTCGCCCCCTCGTGCCCGGCCAGGGCCCCGGCGCCGCGCGGCGCCGGCGAAAGCACCCGGCGGACGGCCTCGCCGCCCTCCATGTTGAGCCGCTCCATCAGCCGGAAATAGGGCGGCTGGTAGTGGTGCTCGTTCAGCTTCTTCTCGACGAAGGCATCGCGATCCTGCAGCGCGAACATCGGATTGTTGCGGCGCTCGTAGCCGATCGTCGAGAACTCGCGGTCGGCCATGGCGTCGCCGCACACCGAGCCGGCGCCGTGCGCCGGGTAGAGGATCGCTTGGTCGCCGAGTGCCTCCAGCTTGCGCAAGCTGTCGAACAGCAGGCCGGCGACCTCCGCCGCGCGGTCGGGATAGAAATCGGTGCGGCCGACGTCCCCGATGAAGAGGGCGTCGCCGGTGAAGACCCCGACGGGCTCGCTGCCGAAGTCGGCGTCGTAGAGCGCGAAGGACAGGCTGTCGTCGGTGTGGCCCGGCGTCTCCAGCACCGCCAGCTCCAGCTTGCCGAAGGTGAAGCGCCTGCCCTCGCGCACCGTGTCGGCGTAGACGACCGGCCGCTCGGGATTGGGACCGTGATGCACCTCGGCGCCGGTCATTGCGGCCAGAATCGGCGCGCCCGAGACCAGGTCCTCGTTGCGGTGCGTCTCGAAGACGTGGGCGATGCGGCAGCCGCGCGCGTGGGCCAGCTCGACGTAGAGCTCGCAGTCTCGGCGCGGGTCGACGACCGCCGCCTCGCCGCCGTCGCCGATCACGTAGGAGAGATGGGCGAGGCCCTCGGTCTTGATCTTCTCGACGAACATGCGTCCTCCCGAATATGAGGGGTCGCGAACGAAACGAAGCGCGGTGGCGCTGGTTCCGCGCGGGCTTGCCCTCGCGCCGTTTCGCCGCGATCGTGGGGTCCGGGGCAGGGGAGGGAGCAGTGGCTGGGCAGCCGGACGACGGCGCGAGGCAAACGGACGGGGCGGCGGTCAACCCGACCGGCATCGACGCCTATGCGCCGGCGGAGATTGCGCTGAGGGTTCAGACCGCGGGCGTCGCCAAGGCGCGCCAGGCGCCGCTGCAGACCCTTGTGCTCGGGGTGCTCGCCGGCGTCTTCATCGCCTTCGGCGGCCTCCTGTTCCTGCTGGTCATGACCGGCTCCGAGCTTGGCTTCGGCCCGACCCGCTGGCTCGGCGGCCTCGCCTTCAGCCTGGGCCTGATCCTGGTCGTGGTCGGGGGCGCCGAGCTCTTCACCGGCAACAACCTGCTGGTCATGGCCTGGGCCGGGCGGCAGGTCACGACGGCGGCGCTGCTGCGCAACTGGATGCTGGTCTACTGCGCCAACCTCGCCGGCGCCCTGGCCATGGTCGCGCTGACCGGCCTGGCCGGCACGCTGGCGCTGGGCGAGGGCGGGCTTGGGCGCACGGCCGTGGCGGTCGCCGAGGCCAAGACCGCGCTGTCCTTCACCGAGGCCTTCGTGCGCGGAATCCTGTGCAACGCCCTGGTCTGCCTCGCTGTCTGGCTGTGCGTCTCGGCGCGCGACGTAGCCGGCAAGATCCTGGCCATCGTCTGGCCGATCAGCGCCTTCGTGGCCCTCGGCTTCGAGCACTCGGTCGCCAACATGTACCTGATTCCGCTCGGCCTGCTGGCCAGCGGCCAGGCAGCGGGACAGGCCATGGGGGTCCCCGAGGGCCTGGCCGTTCTCGAGGCGCTGTGGGGCAACCTCCTACCGGTCACGCTCGGCAACATCGTCGGCGGCGCGGGCGGCGTCGCCGCGATCTACTGGGCGGTCTACCTGCGCCATCGCTAGCCGCGGACCCCTGGCGACCTCGGGCTCCCGTCCTATCTGGATTCTCATGCCGGTGCCCGACTTCGAGCCTCGCCCGCCCTGGTGGGGCGGCGACCTGCAGACGCTGCGCAACGTGCTGGTCAAGACACGGGCCGATCTGGCGCCCTGGCCGGCGGAGCGCATCCTCGTGCGCCTGCCCGACGGCGACCGGCTGCCGGTCGTGCTGCACAGCGGCGAGGGCGGGCGGCGGCCCCTGGTGGTGGCGATTCACGGCCTGACCGGCTGCGAGGACTCGCTCTACCTGCGTGCGACGACGCGCTGGTTCCTGGAGAGCGGCTGGCCGGTGCTGCGCGTCAACCTGCGCGGCGCCGGTCCCGCCGGGCCGCTGTGCCCGAACGGCGGCTATCACGCCGGGCGCAGCGAGGACCTGCGCGCGCTGCTGTCGGTGCTGCGCTGGCAGCGGCCCGAGCTGGTCGCCAAGGGGGTCATGCCGCTCGGCTTTTCGCTGGGCGGCGCCATGCTGCTGAAGTTCCTGGCCGAGAACGACTTTCCGGTCGAGGTGCCGGCCGCCGCCGCGGTCTCGCCGCCGATCGACCTGGCGGCGGCGCAGGTCCGGCTGATGGCGCCGCGCAACGCCCTCTACCAGCGCTACATCCTGCATCACCTGCGCCGCGAACCGCGCGCCTCGGCGCAGCGGCCGGAGAGCCCGCCCGAGCGGCGGCGGTTCGAGCGGGCCTTCGCCGCGCGCTCGATCCAGGAGTTCGACGAGGTCTGGACCGGCCCGCGCAACGGCTTCGCCGGTGCCAAGGACTACTATCGGCGGTGCAGCGCCGGGCCGCGCCTGGCCGAGATCCGCGTGCCGACGCTGCTGATCCAGGCGCTCGACGATCCCTGGATTCCCGCAGCGAGCTACCGCGCCGTCGACTGGGCCGCCAGCCCGGCGCTCACGGCGCTGCTGCCGGCGCACGGCGGTCATGTCGGCTTTCACGGTACCGGGCGACGCGAGCCCTGGCACGACAGGGTGGCGGAGCGCTTCTTCGCCGAACGTCTCGGCCTCGGCGTCGAAAGGGGGGCTCAAGCGCCCGGCCGCCTGAGCCCGGCGCAGAATCCGCTCGGACTGCCTCAGCCCTTGCGCAGACGCTCGGCCGCCTCGACGGCGAAGTAGGTCAGCACGGCGTCGGCGCCGGCGCGCTTGAAGGCGATCAGCGACTCCATCATGGCGCGCTCGCCGTCCAGCCAGCCGTTGAGCGCCGCCGCCCTGATCATCGCGTACTCGCCGGAGACCTGGTAGGCGAAGGTCGGGACCGCGAAGCGGTCCTTCACGCGGCGGATGATGTCGAGATAGGGCAGGCCCGGCTTGACCATCACCATGTCGGCGCCCTCGGCGAGGTCGAGGGCGACCTCGTGCAGGGCCTCCTCGGCGTTGGCCGGATCCATCTGGTAGGTCTTCTTGTCGCCCCTGAGCGCGCCCGAGGAGCCGATCGCGTCGCGGAACGGCCCGTAGAAGGCGCTGGCGTACTTGGCGGCGTAGGAGCAGATGCGGGTGTCCTCCAGCCCGGCGCCGTCGAGCGCACGACGGATCGCGGCGATACGGCCGTCCATCATGTCCGAGGGCGCGATGATGTCGCAGCCCGCCTCGGCCTGGACCAGGGCCTGGCGGCACAGGATCTCGACCGTCTCGTCGTTCAGCACCCGGTCGCCCTCGAGCAGGCCGTCGTGGCCGAGCGGATTGAAGGGGTCGAGCGCGACGTCCCCGACCAGCCCGACCGTCGGCACCGCCTGCTTGATCGCGCGCAGGCCCCGGCAGATCAGGTTGTCGGGATTGACCGCCTCCTCGCAGCCCGGTGTCTTCAGCGGCTCCGAGACCTTGGGGAACAGGCAGACCGCCGGGATGCCGAGCTCGGCGGCGCGGCCGACGGCCTCGACCGCCTCCGACACCGTCAGGCGGCGCTGGCCGGGCATCGAGGCGATCTCGGCCGCCGGGTCGTCGTCCTCGCGCAGGAACACCGGCCAGATCAGGTCGTCGACGGCGAGCCGGTTCTCCGCGACCAGGCGGCGCGTCCAGTCGTCGCAGCGATTGCGGCGCAGCCGCGTGTCGGGAAAGCCGCCCCGGATCTGGACCATCTCGCGCTCTTGCTCCTGGGTACCCCTTGCGTATGGCGCGGGATCCTAGTGGCCGGGTCGGACGGGAACAAGGCGGGGTCGTCGATGCCTGCCCCGCGCTGGCCGCCAGCCGGGTGCGTCAACGCTTTTCGCTCGCTCCGGCAGGCCTCTTGAGGCAAGTGGTGGCTCGATCGCCGAGGGCGGTCTAGGAATCGTCCATCGCTGGCGGAAAGCAACTGCGCAATGGTTGACGATCGGACCGAGGTAATAGCTGCCGAGCCCGCGGTCTCCGACGCCGTGACCGGCCCGGCCCGGTCCCGATGGGGTCGACCGCGCCCGATCTCCTTCTACCTGCTGCTGCTGCCGCTGGTGACGCTCGTGCCGGCCTTCCTCTATGCGGGACTGGTTCTCGAGCGCAACAACGAGGCGCAGCGCGAGGTCGTCGAGACGCTGGTCTACGGCACCGCCGGCTCGATCGCGCAGTCGGTCGACCGCGAGCTGTCGGCCATGACCACCACCTTGCGGGTGCTCGCGACACTGCCGTCTCTCGATCGCGGCGACTTCGAGACCTTCCACAGCCGCGCTCAGGCGGCCCTGCAAGGCTCGCACAGCTACATGATCCTGCTCGACGACCGCTTCCAGCAGCTCGCCAACACGCGGGTCGCCTTCGGGGACCCCCTGGGCTCGGGCTCCGATCCCGATTCAGCCCGGACTGCGCTGGAAAGCGGGGCGCCGGCGGTCTCGGAGGTGTTCTTCGGGCAGACCTCCGGCCTCTGGGTCTTCAACGTCGCTATGCCGGTGGTCGGCGACGACGGCCGGGACCGGATACTGATCCTGACGCGCGACGCGGCGACGCTGTCCGACAAGCTGACCGGTCACCGGGTGCCGGCAGGCTGGAAGGTCGCGCTGCTCGACGCCGGCGGCACGCTGATCGCCTCCTCGGATCCGGCGATGCCGATCGGCGAGGACTTCTTCCTGCTGCGCGACACGCCCGACGAGCGCGGCCTGATCGAGCAGACCGCCGGCGAGCTGGAGTACCTGGCGGTCGTGCAGCCCTCGCTCCACTCGGACTGGCGGGTCGTCGCCTGGGCGCCCAGCGAGGTGCTGCGCGCGCCCTTCCGACGCTCCTTCGGGCTGCTGGTGATCGGCGGCCTGCTGATCGCAGCAGCCGCGCTGCTGGCGGTGGTCTGGCTGTCGCGCCTGGTCGGCGGGTCCGTCGCCCGCCTGGCGCGCAACGCCGAGCGGCTCGGCGCCGGCGAGGAGGTGGAGCTGCTCCACTCGCCGATCAGCGAGATCGAGACGGTGGCCGCGGCTCTGGCCGAGGCCGCGCGGGCACGCAAGGAGGCGGAGAACGAGATCCGCTTCCTCATGCGCGAGCTCGCACACCGCTCCAAGAACCAGCTCGCCGTGATCGGCGCGATCGCGAAGCAGACCGCCAAGGGCGCGGATACCCTCGCGGGCTTCGACGACGCCTTCCAGAAGCGGCTGCAGGGCCTGGCCCGCTCGACCGACCTGATGGTGCGAGAGAGCGCCGCGGGCATCGAGCTGCGCGCCCTGGTCGTGGCCCAGATCGAGCCTTTCCGGCCGCCCGACCCGCTGCGCGTCACGATCGAGGGGCCGCCTCGCCGGCTGTCGATCCACGGCGCCCAGATGCTCGGCATGGCGGTCCATGAGCTGGCCACCAACGCGGCGAAGTATGGCGCCTTTTCCGGGGTCGCCGGGCAGCTCGACATCGTCTGGAGCGCCGGCGACGAACGGCTCAGCCTGCAGTGGCGCGAGCGTGGCGTGGAGATCGCCGCCGAGGTGGGCCCCAGCGGCTTCGGCAGCGCGGTGATCGAGCGCATGGTCGGCCAGTCGCTCGATGCGCAGGTCGAGCGGCGCTTTCATGCCGATGGGATCGAGTGGCGCTTCGAGATTCCGCTTGCGATTCTGGAGGTGACCTCGTCCGACGCGGCGGATCCGCCGGCGGGGTGACCGGCGGCGAGGATTGCGCCATGCTGCATGGCTGGCAGACGCCGAGGCCATGGCCGAAGCGCTGGCGCGGACGCGCCCTGCTGGACCAGACTGCCGAAGCTCCGCGACCGCGCCGCTTGCCATGGGGAGAACCTGAGATGCCGCGACCCGACCGCCGACGTTTCCTGAAGACCGCCGGCCTCGGCCTGGCCGCCGGGGCGACCGTGCCGCTGGCCCGGCCGGCCGTCGCGCAGGAGCGCTTCGAGCTCAAGATGGTCACGACCTGGCCGAAGAACGCGCCGGGCGTCGGCGTCAACGCCGAGCGCTACGCCGACCGGCTGCGCGCGCTCTCCGGCGGCCGCCTGGACGTGAAGGTCTTCGCCGCCGGCGAGTTGGTGCCGCCCTTCGAGGCCTTCGACGCCGTCGCCTCCGGCACCGCCGATCTCGCCCATTCGACGCCCTACTACTGGGTCGGCAAGTCGCCGGCGATGAACTGGTTCACCGGCGTGCCCTTCGGCATGACGGCAGTCGAGTTCTTCTCCTGGCTGCGCTTCGGCGGCGGGCAGGCGCTGTGGGACGAGGTCTACGGCGGCTTCGGCCTCAAGCCTTTCTACGTCGGCTCGAGCGGCACCCAGGCCGGCGGCTGGTTCAACCGCAAGATCGAGACGGTCGACGACTTCAACGGCCTGAAGTTCCGCGTCGCCGGGCTCGGGGGCGAGGTCATGCGCCGGCTCGGCGCGGCGCCGGTCATGATGCCGCCGGGCGAGATCACCCAGGCCCTGGCCTCGGGCACGGTCGACGGGGCCGACTGGGTCGGGCCCTGGAACGACCTCGCCTTCGGGCTCTACCGCTTCGCCAAGTACTACTACATGCCGGGCTTCCACGAACCCGGTCCGGGCCTGGAGGTGATCTTCAACCAGAAGGTCCTGGACAGCCTGCCGGACGACCTCAAGGCGATGGTCGCGACGGCCGCCGATGCGACCGCGATCGAGACCCTGGGCGACTTCACCTACCACAACGCCGTCAGCCTCAAGGTGCTGATCGAGGAGCATGGGGTCGAGGTCCTGACGTTCCCGGATCCGGTGGTGCAGCGCCTCAAGGAGGTCAGCGAGGAGGTCGTGCAGGAGCTGGCGGGCGCCGACCCCCTGACCCAGAGGGTCGCCGATTCCTATGCCGATTTCCTGGCACAGGCGAACGAGTACGCGCCCTACGGCGAGCAGGGAATCCTGACCTGGCGGCAGCTCGACTGAGTCGGCCGCGACCCTCGCCGGACGGCCCTGGACAGAGGGCGGAGAAGCTGGTTGGCTGAACGCGGGTACGACGAAAGCCGCGGGCGAGGGAGAGCGAGGCGATGGCGACGCAGGTGCGAAAGGGCGAGCGGGCGCTGACGGTCGGCTGGCCGGACTGGCCGCAGGCGACCTTCCACTTCATCTGGTTGCGTGACAACTGCCAGTGCCCGGCCTGCCTGCACCCCTCGACGCGCGAGCGCACCCACTTCACCGCGGATGTGCCGGCCGGGGTCACGGCCGCCGAAGCCGCCTTGACCGCCGAGGGCGACCTGCGCGTTCGCTGGGCGCCCAGCACGCTCGATCCGGAGGGCCACGAGAGCGTCTTTCCCGACGGCTTCCTGCGCGCCTTCCTCTATCCGGCGGAATCCGGCCCGCTCCAGGCCCCGCCGCAGCGCCGGCTGTGGGCCGGGGAGCTGAACGGCCGGGTCCCGAGCTTCGACTTCGCCGAGGTCGTGCGCGACGACGCGGCGCTGCTCGGCTGGTGCGAGGCGATCCGCGACGTCGGCCTGGCGGTGGTCCACGGGCTGCCCAACCACAACGGCGAGGTCGAGCGCTTCGTCGAGCGCGTCGCCTTCGTGCGCGAGACGGTCTACGACCGCCTGCACGAGGTCTTCGTCGACCCCAAGGCCTACAACGTCGCCTCGACCGCGCTGGAGCTGAAGCCGCACACCGACATGCCGAACTACGCGTGGCCGCCATCGATTCAGCTGCTGCATTTCATGCGCAACGAGGCCCGGGGCGGCGAGACCACCGCGGTCGACGGCTTCCAGGTCGCCGAGCGGCTGCGCGAGGAGCGACCCGACTGCTTCGACCTGCTGACCCACGTCCAGGCCTGCTGGCGGATGTTCAGCGAGAAGGGCGACATCGTCGGGCGGGCGCCGATGATCACTCTCGATCCGGAGGGTCGGATCACGCTGGTGCGCTTCTCCAACCAGCTGATGCAGCCGCTGCAGATCGCCCCGGAGCTGGTCGAGCCCTTCTACGAGGCCTACCGGATCTTGGCCCGGATGATCGAGGACCCGGCCAACCAGGTGGTCATGCGCATGAGCTCGGGCGACCTGGTGACGACCCACAACCACCGGGTCCTGCACGGGCGCAAGGCCTTCGATCCCGCGAGCGGCGCCCGCAAGCTGCAGCTCAGCTACATGGACTTCGACGACCTGCTGAGCCGCATCCGCCTCCTGAGCGCCCGGCGCGCGGTGGCCGCCTAAGGGCCTGCCCCTCACCTCACCCTCCCACGCTTCGCGTGGGCCCCTCCCTCTCCGCTCCCCTCGGGGAGGGGAGAGGGCCGGGGTGAGGTGAGGGGCGCGACGGCCTTGGCGGCTACTCCGCGGCCTGCGGCAGCCGGGCCGCCGCGGCCAGGCCGCGGTCGAGGTCGGCGAGGATGTCGTCGATGTGCTCGATGCCGACCGACAGGCGCACGTAGCCGGGCGAGACGCCGGCGGCGAGCTGCTCCTCGGCCTGCAGCTGCGAGTGGGTGGTCGTCGCCGGGTGGATCGCCAGGCTGCGCGCGTCGCCGATGTTGGCGACGTGGTAGAACAGCTCGAGGCCGTCGATGAAGCGGCGGCCGGCCTCGACCCCCTCCTTCAGCTCGAAGCCGACCAGGCCGCCGCAGCCGCCGCGCAGGTAGGTCTCGGCGCGGCGGCGCTGCTCCGCGTCGGCGTGGAAGCTCGGGAAGATCACCTTCTCGACCTCGGGCCGGTCGCGCAGGTACTCGGCGACCGCCAGGGCGTTGGCCGAGTGGGCCCGGATCCGCAGCGGCAGGGTCTCCAGGCCCTGGATGATCTGGAAGGCGTTGAAGGGGCTGAGCGCCGGGCCGAGGTCGCGCAGCAGGGTCGTGCGCGCCTTGAGGATGTAGGCGACCGGGCCGAGCGGCTTCGTCGCCTCGGTCCAGACGGCGCCGTGATAGCTCGGGTCGGGCTGGTTGAGCAGCGGGAAGCGCTGCGCGTTGCCGGCCCAGTCGAAGGTGCCGCCGTCGACGATCATGCCGCCGATCGAGGTGCCGTGGCCGCCGATGTACTTGGTCGTCGAGTAGACGACGATGCTGGCGCCGTGCTCGAGCGGCCGGCACAGGATCGGGGCGGCCGTGTTGTCCATGATCAGCGGCACGCCGAGCTCTTGTCCGATCGCCGCGACCTCGGCGATCGGAAAGACCGTGAGTTTCGGGTTCGGCAGGGTCTCGCCGTACCAGGCGCGGGTTCGCTCGTCGGTCGCGCGGCGGAAGTTCTCGGGATCGGCCGGATCGACGAAGCGGACCTCGATGCCCTGGTTCGCCAGGGTGTTGGCGAAGAGGTTCCAGGTGCCGCCGTAGAGGTCGGTCGCGCTGACGATGTTGTCGCCGGCCTTGGCGATGTTCTGGATCGCCAGCGCCGAGGCGGCCTGCCCGGAGGCGACGGCAAGCGCGCCGACGCCGCCCTCGAGCGCCGCGACGCGCTGCTCCAGCACGTCGCAGGTCGGGTTCATGATCCGGGTGTAGATGTTGCCCAGCTCCTTGAGCGCGAAGAGGTCGCCGGCGTGCTGGGTGTCGCGGAACTGGTAGGAGGTCGTCTGGTAGATCGGCACCGCGACGGCGCCGGTCGCCGGGTCGGCGCGGTAGCCGGCGTGCAGCACCTGGGTCTCGGGGTTCTTGGACGTTGCCTTGGCCATGTTCGGCCCTCCCGTGAGGTCGCGTTTTCTCGGCCGGCAATGCCGGCGGCGATGGCGAGGGGCCCCACGAGGCGTGGCTCTTTAGCTTTTGTTGACCCGGAGCAAGCTGCCCCTCAAATCACCGGGAGCCGGTTGGGCCGGCCAAGCCGTGGCGCGGACCGCAGAGGGCCGGCGCCGGAACGAAGAAAACCGCCGCGGCGGGCGCCGGGCGGTTTCGTCAACCCAACGCTTTAGCCGCATTTGTTAAGCGCCCGCAAGCTGTAGCTCAAATCGGCGCTGGGGCGGAAGACTGCGGCCGCCTCTAGTGCCTGTCAAGGGGATTTTGCCAGACCGCGGGGCTGACCGGCGGCGGCTGCATAATCGGGATGTCGCTCTCTTCGCAGGGCACGCAGAGCGCGATCAGGTCGGGCTGCCCGTCGGCGCGGGAGACCGGCAGGATCAGCCGCTCGAAGCGGAACCAGTAGGCTTCTTCCTCGGGCCAGGTGAAGGGCAGGCGGAGGTGTCGAGGCGCGGCGTCTGCTGCTCCAGCAGGTGCTTGCGCAGCCGACCTGTCAGGGTCTGGCCGAGGTGGCCCGGGAGGTCCGCCAGGAAGGCGTCCCACAGGTCCTCCGTCGTCACTTGCCAGCTCGGCAGCCCGCGCTCGCCGTGCCAGAACACCATCGGCGTGCGCTCCGCGTTCGAGAAGCGCAGGTCCGGCGCCAGCGCGTCGAGCAGGCGGTCGACCGGCGGCAGTCGTCCCTCCCAGCAGAGCCGCCGCCAGACCTCGAAGCCGTGGCGTAGCGGTCGGCTGGCGTGGGCGAGGCGTTCGAGCGGACGCTCCAGCACGGTGGTGCCGAGAAAGGGCGTGGCGCCGCGCAGCCCGAGGATCTGCTCCATGCGGGTAGCGGCCAGAGAGCCCTTGAAATGGCTCTCGTCGACCCAGGCGCCGACGCAGTAGCGCAGATGCACGGCGCGCAGCTCGCGGTGGCGTCGCCGGACGTAGTCGGCGACCGCCTGGAGCGCGGTCGGGTCGACCCAGCAGGCGTCCCATTGGGCCGTCAGGTGGCGGCCGCCCTCCATCACCTTGACCAGGCGCATCAACCGGAAAGCCAGGCGGTGGGAGCGCTCGTCGTCGCCGATCGGCTGGCTGCGCCAGAGATCGTCGCTGTTGTGATCGACGGCCCGAAAGGTTCCGAGATCGTCGACCCACCAGATCTGTTCGTCCTGCCGGCAACGGGCCACCCAGGAGGCCCGGCTCGGCGAAAGCGACCTATGTTGCACGGTACCCCCGCTCATCGCCCGCCGCGCAAGGCGGCGGAAGTTCGACGATCCCCGCCCGGTTTCTAACGCAATTGCAGATAATAACAAGGTTCACGCATAGGTAGCATAGAATGGGGCTACCGCGCTGCGCGTAGCGCTGGATCGTCCGACCGGGACGCGCCTAAGGTTACGCCGCCAATGACTAGGAAACTGTTAACTCGAGAGGGCGGGCCCATGGACTTCGAGCCGAGCGAGGAGCAGCAGGCGTTCAGCGATCTCGCGCGGAGCTTCGCCCGCGACGAGATGGCGCCCCACGCGGCCCAGTGGGACGCGGACTGCCTGTTCCCCGTCGAGGCGCTTCGCAAGGCGGCCGGCCTCGGCTTTGCCGGCATCTACGTCCGCGACGACGTCGGCGGCTCCGGACTGTCTCGGCTCGACGCGACCCTGATCTTCGAGGAGCTGGCCGCGGCCTGTCCCTCGACGGCCGCCTACCTCTCGATCCACAACATGGCGGCCTGGATGATCGACCGTTTCGGCGACGAGGCGCTGCGCCGACGCGTCCTGCCGCCGCTGATGACCATGGAGCACTTCGCCTCCTATTGCCTGACCGAGCCGGGCCACGGCTCCGATGCCGCCAACCTGCAGACCACGGCCGAGCGGCGCGGCGACCGCTACGTCCTGAACGGCCAGAAGGCCTTCATCTCCGGCGGTGGCGCCAGCGACGTCTACGTCGTCATGTGCCGGACCGGGGCGCCCGGCCCGAAGGGCATCTCGACCCTGGTCGTGCCCAAGGACACGCCGGGCCTGTCGTTCGGCAAGAAGGAGGTCAAGCTGGGCTGGAACAGCCAGCCGACCGCGGCGGTGATCTTCGAGGACGCCGAGGTGCCGCTCGACAACCGACTGGGCGGCGAGGGCGACGGCTTCCGGATCGCCATGATGGGGCTCGACGGCGGCCGGCTGAACATCGGCGCCTGCTCGCTCGGCGGGGCGCGCGCCTGCCTGGAGCTGGCCCTCGACTACGTTCGGGAGCGCCGGCAGTTCGGACAGGCGATCGCCGACTTCCAGGCGACCCAGTTCAAGCTGGCCGACATGGCGACCGAGCTGGAGGCCTCGCGCCTGCTGATCCGGCGCGCCGCCGCCGCGCTCGACGCCGCCGCGCCGGACGCGACCCGGCTCTGCGCCATGGCCAAGCGCTTCGCCACCGACGCCGGCTTCGCGATCGTCAACGAGGCGCTGCAGCTCCACGGCGGCTACGGCTACATCCGGGACTACCCGATCGAGCGCTACCTGCGCGACCTGCGCGTCCACCAGATCCTCGAAGGCACCAACGAGATCATGCGCGTGATCGTCGCCCGCAAGCTGCTCGGCGGGGCCTGAATGCCGCCGCCGGGCTGCCGGGGACCGACGGGCCGGCGCTGGATTCGGCGGGCCGCCTCTTCTAAACAGTACGGCCCAACGGATGCACGGAAGGACGGCGGCCCAGATGGACGAGACGGCGATGGACGAGACGGCGATGGACGAGACGGCGGAGATTCTTTTCGAGCGGCGCGGCGCGGTCGGCCTGGTCACCCTGAACCGGCCGAAGGCGCTGAACTCCCTGACCCTGGAGATGATCCGCCAGTTCCAGCCGAGGCTCGAGGCCTGGGCCGCGGACCCCGAGGTCGGCGCGGTCGTGATCCGCGGGGCCGGCGAGAAGGCCTTCTGCGCCGGCGGCGACGTCCGCTCGGTCTGGACGGCCGCCAGGGACGGGGGCGACCTGCCCCGCGAGTTCTTCCGCGAGGAGTACATCCTCAACCGCACGATCTTCCGCCTCGCCAAGCCCTACATCGCGCTGATCGACGGCATCGCCATGGGCGGCGGCGTCGGCCTCTCGGTCCACGGCATGATCCGGGTCGCCGGCGACCGCACGCTCGTCGCCATGCCCGAGACCGCCATCGGCCTGTTCCCCGACGTCGGCGGCTCCTACTTCCTGCCGCGCCTCCCGGGCAAAGCGGGCCTGTTCCTGGCGCTGACGGGCCACCGCCTGAAGGCGGCGGACTGCCGCTACCTCGGCGTCGCCACCCACTATGTGCCGACCGACAGCCAGGAGGCCCTGCTCGAGGCGCTCTGCGCCGCCGACTTCCCCGGCGACGGCGGCAGCGCCGCCGAGGCGGCGGTCAACGGCTTCGCGGTCCACGCCGGCGCCTCGGACCTGCAGCAGCGCCAGGCGGCGATCGACCGCCTGTTCTCCGGCGGCTCGGTCGAGGCGGTCCTGGCGGCGCTGGAGGCCGAGGGCGATAAGGGCGACGGGTGGGCGGCCGAGCAGGCCGCGATCCTGCGTAAGCGCTCGCCGACCTCGATGAAGGTCGCCTTCGAGCAGCTCCGCCGCGGCGCCAACCTGACCTTCGAGGAGTGCATGACCATGGAGTACCGGCTCAGCCAGGCGGCCATGGCCGGTCACGACTTCCACGAGGGCATCCGCGCCGTGCTGGTCGACAAGGACCATGCCCCGGCGTGGCGGCCGGCGAGCCTGGCGGACGTCGACACGGCGCTGGTCGAGTCGCACTTCAAGTCGCTCGGCGAACGCGACCTGACGTTCTGATTAGGCCAGCGCCGGGTCGGGCTTCGCCCTTCGACAGGCTCAGGGTGAAGCCCGACCTTCGGCCGGCGCCGGACGTGGCCGTCGCTTCATGGTGAGCCAGTCGAACCATGCAAGCGTCCAGTCGGTTCCAGAGACTGGACAGCGGATGGCATTCGCGCGGGAATGACGACCATAGAAGCGTCTCCTGGGAGGAAAGCAATGGCAGCGATCGGTTTTATCGGGCTCGGCAACATGGGCGGGCCGATGGCCCGCAACCTGGCCAAGGCCGGCCATGCGGTGAAGGGCTTCGACCTGGTGCCGGCGGCGCTCGAGGCGGCCCGGGCCGCCGGCATCGACACGGTGGCGAACGCCGAGGCCGCCGCCGCGGGCGTCGAGGCGGTCTTCACCATGCTGCCGGCCGGCCCCCACGTGCGCGCCGTCTATCTGGGGGCGGAGGGGCAGGGGGGGCTGCTCGCCGCGGCCGAGGCCGGCACCCTCTTCCTGGACTGCTCGACGATCGACGTCGACAGCGCGCGCGCGGTCCATAGCGCCGCCGAGGCGGCCGGCCACCTGATGGTCGACGCCCCGGTCTCGGGCGGCGTCGCCGGCGCCGAGGCGGCCAGCCTGACGCTGATGGTCGGCGGCAGCGCGGAGGCCTTCGCCCGGGCCGAGCCGCTGCTGAAGGCGGTCGGCAAGCGGGCGATCCACGCCGGCGGGCCGGGCAACGGGCAGGTCGCCAAGGTCTGCAACAACATGATGCTCGGCATCTGCATGCTGGCGACGGCCGAGGCCTTCACCCTGGGCGAGACCCTGGGGCTGGAGCCGAAGACGCTGTTCGACATTGCCTCCAGCGCCTCGGGCATGAACTGGGCGATGCTCAACCACCACCCGCTGCCCGGCATCGTCGAGAGCGCGGCGGCAAACCGGGACTACAAGCCGGGCTTCGCCGCGGCGATGATGCACAAGGACCTCAAGCTGTCCCAGGCGGCGGCGGCCAGCGCCGGGGTCGCGACGCCGCTCGGCGCCGAGGCGGCGCAGCTCTACACGCTGTTCGTCAACGCAGGGAACGGCGGGCTCGACTACTCGGCCATCGTCAAGCTGGTCGCGGGCAAGTCCTAGGCGCGCCTCCGGTGCCGCCGAGGGCGCGCTTAAGCCTCCCTTAATGCCCTTCGCTTCATCTTTTCGGCAACGTTGCCGCGAATGCGCGCCGCTTCGCCATGAGGAAGACGAGGATGAAGACGAGCTACCTGCAGACCATCCAGCTGGTCGAGCGGCTGCACCGGCAGTGTCTCGAACTGGTCAAGACCGAGCTGGAGCGCCTGGCGATCCGCGACCTCAACAACGTGCAGGCGCTGATCCTCTTCAACATCGGCGAGGAGGAGCTGACCGTCGGCGAGCTGACCCAGCGCGGCTACTACCTGGGCTCCAACGTCTCCTACAACGTCAAGAAGCTGGTCGAGAACGGCTACCTGGTCCAGCAGCGCTCGCTGCACGACCGCCGCTCCTACCACGTCAAGGCGAGCGAGCGCGGCGTCTCGGTTTACCGCCATCTCTCGGCGCTGTTCGAGCACCACGTCGCCGAGATGCCCGAGGCCGGCTTCACGCCCGAGGATCTGAGCGAGGCCGGCCGCGTGCTGGCCCGCCTGCTGCGCTTCTGGTCCGCGCCCGGTTCGGCGCCCAGCGCCTCCCTGACCGACGCCGCCTAACCGCCCCCCAGGAGAGGCCACAAGGGCCTTAGAACAGCAGCCGGATCAGCAGCGGCAGCAGGGCCGCGGTTGCCAGCGCATTGAGGCCCATGGCGAGGCCCGAGAAGGCGCCCGCGACCTCGTCGATCTGCAGGGCCCGCGCGGTGCCGATGCCGTGGGCGGTGACGCCGAGGGCGAAGCCGCGCGCCTTCCAGTCCCGGATGCGCAGCAGGTTCAACGTGTGCGGCGCCAGCACCGCGCCGGCGATGCCGGTCAGGATCACCAGCACGGCGGTCAGCGAGGGCAGTCCGCCGATCTGCTCGGCGATGCCCATGGCGACCGGCGTGGTCACCGACTTCGGCGCCAGCGAGAGCAGCGTCTCCAGGCTGGCGCCGAGCGCCCAGGCGATGGCCACCGCCGAGCCGGCGGCGGTCAGCGAGCCGCAGAGCAGGGCGAGCAGCAGCGGCAGGGCCTCGCGCTTGACCGCCCGGAATTGGCGGTAGAGCGGCACCGCCAGCGCCACCGTCGCCGGGCCCAGCAGGAAGTGCACGAACTGCGCGCCCTCGAAGTAGGTCGGATAGTCGGTGCCGGTCACGAGCAGCAGGCCGACCAGCAGGATCACGGCGATCAGCACGGGATTGGCCAGGGGGTTGAGGCCGGCCCGGCGGTAGAGCCAGTCGCCGGCGAGATAGGCAGAGAGGGTCACGGTCAGGCCGAGCAGCGGCGTCTCCGCCAGGTAGACCCAAATGCGCCAGAAGGGCTCCTCGATTCCGGCCATCGCCTCAGTCCTCCGGTCCGGGACGTGGTCCGCTGTCGGCGGCGGAGTGCTCGGCCCGGCGCAGCAGGCGGCTGGCGCCCTGCAGCACCAGGGCGGTGACCGCCACCGTGATGACGGCGCTGCCGATGAGGGCGGCGGCGATCGGCAGCCATTCGCGGCCGATCAACGACAGGTGGAGCATGACGCCGACGCCGGCCGGCACGAACAGCAGCGAGAGGTTGCGCAGCAGCGCGCCGGCGGTCTCGGCGAGCGCCGGCGGGATCTCGCCGCGCAGGGCGAGGCCGACGAACAGCAGCGCCATGCCGACGACCGGCCCCGGCAGCGGCAGGGCGGTGGCGCGCACCGCGACCTCGCCGAGCAGCTGGCAGAGCAGCAGCAGGGTCAGGCTTCCGAGCATCGCAGCCTCGCTTTCGCCAGGGGTTCCGCAGGAGGGCTTCCGCGGCGGGCGACGCCATGCTACCGCCAGTCCGCCATGACCGACAGTACCCGCCAGAGCCCGGCCGGAGCCGCCGTCCCCGAGGAGCCGGGCCGGCCGCTCAACGGCATCCTGCTGCTCGTCGGGGCCATGATGCTGGTGCCGATCATGGACGGCATCGCCAAGACCCTGAGCGCCGACTACGCCACGGCCCAGGTCGTCTGGGCGCGCTACTTCTTCCATCTCGCCTTCCTGCTGCCGCTCGCGCTGTGGCGCTACGGGCGCGCGGCGCTGCTGCCGAAGCGGCCGGTCGCCCAGGTCCTGCGCGGCGGCCTGCTGCTCGCCTCCACGGTGCTGTTCTTCGCGGCGATCCGCACCATGCCGCTGGCCGACGCGCTGGCCCTGGTCTTCGTCTATCCCTTCGTGGTGACCGCGCTGTCGCCGCTGCTGCTCGGCGAGTCGGTCGGCATCCGCCGCTGGTCGGCGGTGCTGGTCGGCTTCGCCGGCGCCCTGATCGTGATCCGGCCGGGACTCGGGGTGTTCCAGTGGTCCGCGCTGCTGGCTGCCGGCGCCGGCACGGTCTACGCCTTCTACGTCATGGCGACGCGCAAGCTGGCCGGCTCCAGCCCGCCGCTGGTGACGCTGGTCTTCACGGCCCTGCTCGGCGCCGTCGCGATGTCCTTCGTGGCGCCCGCCTTCTGGAAGTCGCCGGCCGCTGCCGACTGGGCCCTGATGGCGCTGATGGGCCTGGTCGCGGCGGCCGGCCACTTCCTGCTGATCAAGGCCTACGAGCAGGCCTCGGCCAGCCTGCTCTCGCCCTACGGCTACAGCGAGATGGCGATGGCGGTGGTGGTCGGGCTGGTCGCCTTCGGCGACTTCCCGGACGCCGGCACCTGGCTCGGCGTCGCGGTCATCATCGGCAGCGGTATCTACATCGCGGTGCGCGAGCGCAAGCGCGAGGTCGCGCCGGCGACCGTCGCCAAGCCGGACGCACGGCTCTAGGGGCCGACCGGCCTAGCCGATCCGGGTTTCGGCGAGACGCTTCTCGTCCAGCTCCAAGCCGAAGCCGGGGCCTTCGGGGAGGGTCAGCCAGCCCTCGCTGTCGGGGACCAGCGGATCGACCAGGGGATAGTCGCGCCGCTCCGGCGTCCAGGTCGGCGGGTCGAAGGGGAACTCGAAGTAGCTGGAGCCGGCGACGCCGGCGGCAAGGTGCGCGTTGGCCATCAGGCCGATGCCGTTGCCCCAGCTGTGCGGCGTGAACTCCAGGCCGGCGTCGACCGCCTGGCGGGCGAGCTGGGCGAGGCCCAGGATGCCGCCGGTGACGACGCAGTCGGGCTGCAGCACGTCCAGGCAGCGGCCCTCGACCAGCCGGCGCAGCTCGTGCAGCTCGCGGGTCATCTCGCCGCCGGCGATGCGCAGGTCGACCTCCTCGCGCAGCAGCCGCATGCCCTCGAGGTCGCCGCGGTGCAGCGGCTCCTCCATCCAGTAGACGTCGAGGTCCTCGAGCTCGCGGGCGACCGCCAGGGCCTCCTTCAGGGCCCAGGGCCGGGTCGTGTCCCAGGGCATGCGCCAGCCCTGGTTGCAGTCGACCATCAGCTTCAGGCTCTCGCCGACCGCGTCGCGCACCGCGGCCAGGGCCTCGATGTCCTCGGCCCAGTCGGGACGCTGGAAGCGGATCTTCATGGCCGGGAAGCCTTCCTCGACGATCAGCTGGGCGAGGTCGGCGAGCTCGCCGGGCTCGCGCAGGCTGCCCGAGGAGGCGTAGCAGCGAACCCTGTTCGAGCGCCCGCCGAGCAGGCGCCAGACCGGCTCGCCGGTATAGAGCCCGTAGAGGTCCCAGAGCGCGTTCTCCAGGGGCCAGCAGCGGCCGTAGTGGAAGGAGAGGTTCTCGACGACCCGGAAATGGCGGTCGAGGTCGCGCGGATCCTGGCCCAGGAACAGCTCCTCGTGCCCGCCGAAGCCGGCCATGGAATCGCCCGATCCGACGCCGACCAGACCCTCGTCGGTGTGGACGCGCAGGAGATCGACGTCGAAGTGGTGCCGCGCCCGGCTGTCCCAGGAGGGCTTGAACGGCGGGTCCAGGGGCAGGCGATGAACCGAACGCTCGATGCGCGTGATCTTCATGGCCGGCTCGCTTTTCCGGAGGCTGGAGGCGAGCAGGCACAGTGGGGTGCGCTTTCGGGGGCGTCAATGGCGAGAATCGGCAAGACAGGCCCGCGGCCGGCCGCCTAGGAGCCTGTCTGAGTAAGCGTCTTCGTCTCGACGCTGCGTTGTGTTCGTG
>NZ_JBBDQW010000035.1:0-38825 GCF_040905785.1 Tistlia sp. | reverse complement strand
GCCCCCTCCCCTGGTTCGGGGCCCCGACCGGCCCCTCCAGGGGCAATGGCAGGGCTGTAGCGGGACATTCGATCCTGGAGTCTTTGACGCTCGAAATCATAGCGAACGCGAACGTCCCTGAGGAGCGCTTCGAGCGAGGTTCGAAGAGACCTCAAAGGCGCCCTGGCTGAGTTCTGACCGTGAGCACTGCTTCGGCCTCCGGATGGTAATCGCACTCATAGACATGCGCCTGCCAGGCGCCGAAGCCGTTCTGGTACTCGATGCGATCGCCCAGGTAGGTCACGGTCCCATGTTCCTTGTCGAGCCAGCGGAAGTGGCTGAACTTCGTCTCGAGGAAGCCATCGACCCAGCGAGAGGTGTACTGCGCCAGGCGCTCGACTGCGGGCTCGCAGGCGACCGTCGCCTTGTAGCTGTGCTTGTCGCCCCAGCATTGCAGGTCGGCGCGGCAAGTCGCCTCCGCCTCGGCAGCCTGCACCTCCTCGACCACCTCGGGCTCCATAGGTGCCGGTTCGTGGGCCGCAGTCTCAACTACCGAGGGCGAGACTTCCGGGGCAGGCTCCGCGTTGCCTCCGACACCGAACCCGACGAGGCCGAGAACGGCGCAACCGACAGCGACCTTCAGGGCCTGTCGCCGGCGCCCCTTCATGAAGAGCGCGGCCAGCAACGCTGCAGGCATACCCACGAAGAATAGAACGCCACCCACGGCCAGGAACGCGTTGTCCATTGTTGCCCCCTACAGGTTCGGTTGCCGCCCCTGCGGAGGTTACCGCAGGTTGCGCCAGCCGGCGAGTCATGGGCGGCTGGTGGATGCCCCGCCAGCCGGGGCACGTGCTGGAAGCGGCGTCGATCGCCACTGCCCCGGCCCGCTGACGATCAGCTCTCTGGCGTGGTGCGCTCGGCCGCCGCCCTGAAGGCCGTAGGAGACGCCGACCTCCTCGACCTCGAAGCCGGCGAAGATCCGCCGCGTCTCGTCGGTCGCGTTGATCGAGAGCAGGAAGCGGCCCTGGATGCCGGCGAGCAGCTCGGCCAGGCGTTCGTGGTCGGCGCCGGCGAAGGGCTGGCCGTAGACGGCCTCGGAGCCTCTGTAGGGCGGGTCCAGGTAGAACAGCGTTCCCGGCCGGTCGTAGCGCGCCAGGAAGGCTTCGTAGGGCAGACATTCGACCAGCACGCCCGCCAGGCGCTCGTGCGCGGCCTCGAGGAGAGGGACAACCTTGCTGACGTCGAAGCTCGCCGGCGAGCCGGGGCTCACACCGAAGTTCCGGCCGGCGACCTTGCCGCCGAACGCAGTCCTCTGCAGGTAGAGGAAGCGCGCCGCGCGCTCGAGGTCGGTCAGGGTCGCCGGGTCGGTGGCGATCAGGCGCTCGAACTCCGCCCGGGTCGTGATCTGCCAACGGATCATGTCGACCAGGGCCTGGTAGTGGCGCTGCAGCAGCCGGAACAGGTTGGCCACGTCACGGGAGAGGTCGTTGACGACCTCCGCCTTGGGCCGCCGGCTTCGCCGAAAGAAGATGCCGCCCATGCCGACGAAGGGCTCGGCGTAGGTGGTGCAGGGGGTCTCGTCCAGGATCGCGGTCAGGCGCTTGGCCAGGTTCCGCTTGCCACCGACGTAGGCGGCCACCGGCCGGATCGGCAGGACGGGTTCGAGGGCGTGATGATCGGGCATCGACTCGCTTTCGGAATCGGCCGACGATCCTCCCGCCCGTGGCACGGGTGGCGGGATGTCCGGTCGGCGGCCGAGGTCGGACGTGCGAGTCTCTGGCTCGCGGCTCTGGGCGTTGGCGCGCCCATCCCCCGCCGGCCACTAGCGGCGGCGCAGGAGGTCGGACCAGCGCACGAACTCCGCCGGTCCAAGGTTGCAGTCGTAGGCGCGGCAGGACTCCCGCCGCTCCGATATCTGGCCGCGCTCCTCGACTTTCGCCCAGCGCACGATCAGCCGGAGGTGGCCGCGGGCGGTCAGCGATCCCTCGAAGCGCTCCAGGTCGTAGCCCTTGCGCCGGTGTGCCGCCGCGACGGCGCCGAGGCCGAGGCGGGCCAGCAGGCCCGGCGCCTCGGCCGCCGGCCAGTGCCGGCGCGCGACGACGCGGACCGGGTCGAGCAGCGCCTGAGGCGTCACCGCCGGTCGATCCGCTCGAGCACGAGCGCCGCCGGCGCCGTGATCCGCATGGTCACGGCCAGTTGGCGACGTCGGCCGGATCGATCGCGGCGATGGCGGCCAGGGCGTCCTCGGCGCTGCCGCCCCCGTCGAAGGCGTCCAGCGCGGCCTGCAGGCTGTCCTCGAGCGCCTGCTGCGAGCCGATGATGGCGCCGGCGGCCGCGGCGAAGGGTCCGCGCTTGGCGGTGACCTTGGCGGCCATGGCGGCGACGGTGATGACGCGCGCCGCGGCGATCGCGGTGAGCAGCGGCACCTCCGCCTCGGGATCCGCGGCGAGGGCCTGCGCCTCCTGCCACTGCTGGTCCCAGCTCTCCCGCTCGTGCAGGGGATAGGTCTCCACCACGGCCTCGATTCGCGCCGCCGCGGCCGCGTGGATGTCCCGCCGCTTCGCCGCGGCGGCCGAGCCGACGCGATCGAGCAGCGGCGCGGCGTCGATGATCGCCTGCGCCGCCGCCTCGTCGGCCGACGCGACGATCAGGCTGTGGTCCGCGCCGGCCTCGCCCAGGGTGTTGTCGAGGATGGCGAGCTCGGCAGCGCGGGCGGCGAGCAGGACCGCCCAGAGGTCGACCTCGGCCGGGACCGTGAGAATCGCTACGCTCATCAGATGTCTCCCAGCCGGCGTGCCGCGAAGGAGGCCTCGGTGATCGAGGCTCCCGTCGTGCCGCCGTCTTGATTGATGCGCACGCCGGCCGTCGCCCCGGCCGGAAGCCGGGCCAAACCCGAGACCGTCATTCGCATGGTGTAGACGCCGGCGCTATCCATGCGGTCCCGGAACGCGAGCGGCGTGAAGGCGCTGCCGCCGCCGCCAAAGACGATATCCAGCATGTAGTTGGCGATCTGCCCGCTGCCGATGCTCATGCTGGCCTGTACGAGGTAGAGGCCGGGCTCCGGGACGAAGAAGGCCTGACCCGGCAGCGGAAATGCGGTTTCGGCGTCCAGGTAGCCGCTGTAGTTGAGCGTGTCGAACGTCACGTCGTTATTGCCGACGACGACCGCCTGTGCCGTGGACCGGTCGACCGCGACGTAGGGCTGTTGCCCTTCGGACGGCGGGATCTGCGAGGCGACGTAGGCCGCGATCGCCTCGCGCAGCTGCGTCAGGTCCTCTTCGTCGGGCTCCAGCCCGCCCATCGTCTCGATGACGTCGAGGATCTCGCGCATCGGATGCTCGAGGGCGGCTGCGGGAACGGCGCTGCCTTCGGTGCCGGTGACCGGGTTGCCGTCGACGTAGGGATCGTCGGGATCGCCGCCGATCGGCGGGACGTACTTCATGGTCAGACTCCCTCGTAGGAGAACAGGAGGTTGGTGTGGGCGGGCTGCGCGCGCCGCAGCACGCACTCCAGGTCTTCGGCGCGGCCGATCGCCAGCAGCCGCTCGCCGGGCGAGCTGACGCCGGTCCGGAAGTAGGTCAGGCGCGCATCGGGCACCGAGACGCTCCAGACGTGGCGCACGGCGTGGCCGCCGAGCAGCTCGTCGCCGCAGTGGGAGAGCCCGGCGATGAAGGGCCGGTACTCCGTGATCTCGATGCCGTAGCCGAAGGAGGCGGCCAGCTGGATCATGAACGCGCGGCTCTGGCCGCCACGGGCGAGCAGCTTGGCGACGACGCGCTGGCGCCGCAGCTGCAGGCCCTCGGCCGGGCCCGCGCAAAGGTCGGGCTCGCCGACCATCTCCTCCCACTCCGGCAGCAGCTCCAGCGTCGTGCGAGGGTCGGCCTCATTCAGCAGGGCGAGGGCCCGCGAATGGACAGCGGCAAGGGAAGCCGCGAGGCCTGAGAGCAGCCGGCGGAACCGCGAGTCGGGATCGGTCGGCCAAGCCGCGCCGCGCGGCAGCAGCTGCGCGAGCTGAGCTGCATAGTCGCCGACGCTTGCGGGAAAGACCCTCACGACCAGGTTACCTCGCCGAGCACGGCGACTTCGCCGGTCGCATGGGTGACGTCGGCCGCCGGCGACACGACCAGGTGGCTGTCCTCGCCCGTCGCCCGGGCGACGGCTTCCCAGATCCAGGAAAGGCGCACGGTGCCACCGGGCTCGGCGCGGACCCGCAGCATGTCCTCGAGCTCGGCGAGCACTGCCGCTCGAATCTCGGCCGTGTCGGGGTCGATTTCCGCGACCTCGATGTCCAGCGGCACCGCGACCGGCGCGACCACGATCACCTCGACCGACACCGGCCGAACGTCGGGCTGGTCGATGTAGGCCTGCACGGCCGCGACGTCGGCGGCTTCAGGGATGCCGTCGTCGTAGGTGTCGTCCATCAGGAAGCGGACCGTGACGGTGCCGTCGCCCTGCTCGCGCGGGTATACCCAGGCCCTGGTCACGGCGACGCCGTGGTTCCCCCGGTCGAGCGCCCAGTCCACATAGTCCTTCTGGTTGCCGCCGTGCGGCGGCTGCTGGACCCGCGCGAGGATCCGCTGAAGCACCAGGCGGTCCTCTTCCTCGTCGCTGCCGCCGGCGAGGCCGCCGGCCGCCACGGTCGCGGCCGATCCGACGCCCGGGACCGGCGAGACGAACGACAGCTTGACCCCGGCGTCGGTGTTGGCGGCGCCCCCAGGGGTCGTGGCGGCGACTTCCGCCGTGGCAGTCCCGGCCGCGATGACCACGCCCGCAAGGATGCGGAACTCCGCCCCGTCCGAGCGCCGCAGGACGGTGCCGGCGGCGACGGCGCTGCCCTCCGTACCGGACAGGGTCACGTTGCCTGTCGCCGTGGTCGCGCGCTCGCGGGCGATGCCCCAGAAGGACGCGTGGCGATCCAGCTGCTCCTCCTCGGCGGTTTGGGCGGTGATCTGGCGCGAGATCCAGTCGAGGAAGAAGTAGAGGCCGTAGAGGGCGCCGGCCTGGGCGGTCGCCACGACGTTGAGCACCGCGCGGCGCGGGCGGCTGTCGGCGCCGGGCAGCCGGCTGTCGATCTCTGCGCGGATGTCATCGCGCAGCTCTGAGAGGGCGGGCCGGACGAAGGGCATCAGACCGACGCCTCCCGAACGCCCTGCCAAAGGCTTTCGAAGCTGTAGTCCACGCGGTCTCCCCTCGGCTGCACGATGCCCACGCGGATCGCCAGCGTCGTCGGCGGACGATGCGTCACCTCGACCTCGATCCGGGCGGCGATGCCGTCCTCGATCAGCCAGGCCAGGGACTCCTCGACCATCTGCCGCGCCTCGACGAGCGTCGCCGGCAGGATCTTGCGGCGCGCCAGGAGCCAGAGGCGCGATCCGATCCTGTCGCCCGCGATCTCGGCGAGGCTGTCGCCCCACCAGCCTCGGCGGTCCGTCTCGCCGATCGGCAGCTCGTCGTCGGCCTCGGCCCGGCGATCCGAGAACAGGCTGAGGACGACGGCCGTGCGCAGGCCCTGGTCGGTCTCGAGACCGGCGCCCAGCTGGCGCAGGTCGCCGGTCAGCAGTTCTTCGTCGAAGGCGAGGAGCAGATCCATCGGCTCAATCTCCAACCGCGGCGCCGCTGGCGCGGACGTTCTCGCTGCCTTCGACGATCGGCCACAGGCCGGCCGAGGAGCCGCTGCCGACGTTCACCCGGTCGCCGACCCGCGCGACTCGCGGCCCGCCGTCCTCGCCCAGATGCACGTCCGGCGATTTCACGACGACCTTGGGCGCCTCGACCTCGATCCGATCTCGGTAGATGACCAGCTTCTGACCCTGGTCGTCGTAGAGCGCCACCTCACCCTGAGCGAGGCCGGCCAGCCGGTAGCGCCGATCGTCGACCGCGATGACGACGGAGTGGGCGGAGTTGCCGCCCAGCGCCAGGACGATCGCCGCAGCGCCGGGGTGCGGATGGCTCGTGAAGCCGTACTGCTGCACGCGCTCCAGCCCGTCGAGCGTCTCGCCGGCGAGCGCCGTCGCCTGCAGGCGCTGCAGCGCGCTCTCGTCGTCGATCAGCTCGAGCACGGCACGACGCACCATTGCTCCCAGCCGCCGGCGCATCGGCCCCGCCCAGCGGGCCAGCTGTCCCCTCAGCTCAGCCACAGGTCGGTGCCCCCCTTGCTGGTCAGCTCAACCGGCTCCGGCAGGAAGGCGTCGGCTGGCAGAAGCGACAGGCGCGTGATCGTGCCGTTGCCGCCGCGCTCAAAGGTCACCGACGACACCAGCAGGTCGGTCTCCACGCCGAGGTCCGGGTGATGACAGTCGACCAGGACGTTCGGCCGCCACAACGGCCCCGCCTCGCCCTGGCGCCAGCCCTGCACGGAGATCTCGACGCGTCGGCCGCGCGCCGCACGGGTCCGGGCCTCCCACTCGACGCGTGCCTGCTGACTGGCCTCGCCACCTGGCTGGTCCGCGATCAGGGTCATCGGCCGGTGCCGGCGGATCCCCGGGTCGCGCGCCTCGGCGCGGACGTGGGCGGCCGTGGTCTCTCCCCAGGCGTCGTCGCCCGGCTGCTGCCCCTTGATGACGTAGGTGCTGAAGCGGTCGCGCTGGCTGTAGACGGCTTCGCCGGAGAGCACGTTGTCCCCGACGCGCAGGGCCACCGCGGCACGGGCGCCCGCGCCGGCGCGGGTGAGCACCAGGCCGCCGGCGCCGTCCGACGTCGCGAGGACCTTGCGCTGGCGTGCGGCCCGGTCGATCGCCTCGAAGGCGGTTTCGCCCTGCTCGAGGCGGAAGGTAGCGAAGGGCTCTCCGACGCTGACCTGGGAGGTGACGGCGATGCCGAAGGGCTCTGCGATCGCCGCGACGAGCTGCGTGAGTTGGAGGTTGCGCCACTCGCCGGGTTCCAGCGCCGGCGAGCAGTCGACCAGGTCGGCCGTGCGATCGCGCCCCTTGAACGCCACCTCGTGGCTGTCTGCGTCGATGCGCGGCCGCACGTCGTCAACATAGCCGGAGACCAGAAGCTCACCGCCGAGCGACACCGTGCAGGCATCGCCAGGAGCGATGCGTTTGCCCGCAGTCGATCCCGGCCAGCGGTCGCTCACCGTGAGGTCGAAGCTGCCCGCCAGCTCCTCGAGGGAGCGCGTGACCGCGAGGCTCTTCCAGCCCCCGTGCTCGGTGCCACCGACGTTCAGGACGATATCATCGGGCACGTTGGTCTCCCGTGCGTGCCAGCACCTCCAGCGGCTCGCCGGCCGGCAGGAAGCCGAGGTGGATGGCGCCGTTCCGCCGCGCGATCGTCTCGGCCTGGTCGACGTCGCCGTAGAGGCGGTAGGCGGTGACGAGCGACGCTTCCGTGACGCGCGGCGTCTCGAAGACCAGGCGCGGCAGGCCCGGCGCCTTGGCCTCGATGGCACGGACGGTCGCCGCCCTCAGGCTGCCCAGCGCCGTGAAGGCGTCGCGCTCGCCGCGGTCGGCAGCCAGGTCTCGCTCGTCGTCGAGCGCGGCGGCCAGGCGATCGCGTGCGCCGAGGGCATCGTCGTAGGTTTCCCAATCAGCGCCCGCCGCGGCGCGAGCGGCAGCGGTCACGGCGGCTCGCCGCAGAAGCGAGCGCAACGCCGTCTGGTTGCCCGCCTGCGCCAGGCGCGCCGGCGTCGAGCCGACGACCGGCTCCCACGACCCGCCGCCGGCCGTCGCCAGATCGAGCGCCAGGCCAACCACCGAGCGAGAGGCCCGGTCCGCCGTCAGCAGCGGCTCGAGCACGCCCCGGAGACCGCCGGACACAGCGGCCGGGTCGGCGACCAGGGTTGCAGAAGGCGCCCGCAGCGGCTCGATCGCCGCAAGGCTCTCACCGGGAACGGCAGCCCCGACCAGTGCCAGGTCGGCGAGCGCGTCGGCGAGCTGCCGGGCGATGCCGGCGAGATTGCTGGCGGCGGCGTCGGACACGAAGTTCGGCTGGCGCGCGACGTTCCAGAGGACCGAGAAGGCGCGGTCGACTGCCGTGTCGGCCGCGACTGCGGAGGCGGTCGTCGCGGCGACCCTGTCGGCATCGCCTTGCGGGAAGCGGTTCTCTCCGGCCTGGACGAACTCGAGGGACAGCCGCGCCATGCGCCCCTCGGTGCGCTCCTCGCGCAGCCGGACCTTCGGGCAAAGAACGGTCAGCTCGCCTAGGTAAGGATGGACCAGGCGGCCCGGCCCTTCCTTGTTGCAGGCGGCGATCAGGGCATCGCGGGCCGCCATGTAGGCATCGCCGATCACGTAGGCGTCGATGGTGTAGCGCGAGGCGTCGATGCCGAGGTCCTCGGCGTAGGGCTCGTCGCGGCCGGGGTACTGGTGCAGGTGCACTCGGCGGCCGCCTACCTCGCTGTCGTGTCGCTCGACGTGGAAGGTCGCCCCTCGGAAGGAGGCCGGGAGCAGTTCGTTGCGCCAGCTCATCGACTTCCCCTTTAGGGCGCCATCGCGTAGCCGGTCTCGACGTCGAGACCGACCGCTGCGCTCTCGCGCCGCACGCTCTGCACGCGCATGCCCTGCGGCGCGTTGTCGAAGCTGACCTTGACCGTGCCGCCGACGCGGGTCTCTGCAGCTGCGGCCCTGTCGCCGGCGGCGCCTATCGGTGCAGCGCCCTGACCGGCCGCCCGGGTCGTGCCCGACTGCAGCTGGCGCAGCTGCGCGATCGTGTCACCGAGGCCGGTGTCGATCTTGCCGAGCCCGATCCCACTGAGGTCGACACCGAAGTTCATCTTCTCGAGGAGGTCGGCCGCAACGCCGGCGAGCCAGCCGGCTAGCACCGTCCACGCCTCGCGCATGCCGGCCAGGATGCTCTCGACGATCGCCCGGCCCGCCGCCGCCAGATCGATGCCGAAGAGGTAGGCCACCAAGCCGTCGATCGCGGTCGCCATCAGGGAGACCGGGTTGAACTCGGAGAGGACCGCGACGATCCCCTGCAGGAAGCCCTCGTCGAAGGCCGTTCGGATGCGCTCGAAGGCTCCTTCGAAGAAGCCGGGGACCTTGCTCCAGTTGTCGATCAGGACGAAGGCCAGGCCAGCAAGGGCCAGCACCAGGAGGCCGATCGGCGTTGTGGCCAGAGCGATGGCGACTGCCTTGATGCCCGCCACCACCGGCGCGAAGCCGCCGGCGAGGAGCACCAGCGCCGTCTTCGCTGCCGCCGCGCCGACGACCAGGCCCTTGATGCCGATCGCCATCGTGCCCAGCAGGATCAGAACCGGACCCATCACTGCGGCGACGCCGGCGATGATGGTGCCCCACTTGAGCAGCGCCGGGTTGGATTCCGCGAGCCGCTGCACCAGAACGGTGATGCGCTGCGCCAGCCCCGTCGCCCACTCGAGAAGGCCGGAGTCCGCGACCGCCAGCATGGCGCCCTCGACCGCGCTTTTGAGCGCGCGCAACTGGCCGTTCAGGCCTTGCATGCGGGTGTCGGCGATCCTCTTTGCAGTCCCCTCCGACTCCTGGAGCGCGCCCGTCAGGCGCCGTAGCTCCCCGTGCCCGGCAGCCAAAAGCGTCTGCATCTTCGGCCCTGCCTCCTGGCCGAAGATCTGGATCATCTCGGTGACGCCGGCGCCGCGCTCTTGAAGCAGCTGGATGATGTCCGCGAGGCTGCGCAGCTGGCCCTGCGAGTCAATGATATCGCGCTTACGAATTCCGAGACCGGTTAGCGCATCCTTTGCCTCCGCTGCCGGCTTCAGCAGGCGTGACAGCCCGGCCGCGAGGGCTGTGCCCGCCATTGAGCCCTGGATGCCGTTGTTGCCGAAGATGCCGATCGCCGCCGCGGCCTCGGAAAACTCGACGCCCGCGCCGGCGGCGATCGGCGCGACCATCTTCATCGACTCGCCGAGCATGGAGAGGTTGGTGTTGGTGCTCGTCATGGTCTTCGCGAGGATGTCGTTCACCCGCCCGAGGTCCGCCGCATCGAGGGCGTAGCCGCCGAGAATGTTCGACGCGATATCCGCGGCCTCGGCCAAGTCCATGCCGGAGGCGGCGGCGAGCTGCAGGACGCCGGGCATGGCTTCGTAGACCTTCTCGACATCGAAGCCGGCCATCGCCAGGAAGCCCATGGCGTCTGCTGCCTGGCTTGCGGAGAATTGTGTCGTGCGGCCCAGTTCCTTGGCTTGGTCGCGAAGCCTGTCGAACTGGCTCCCGGTGGCGTTGGTCAGTGCCTGGACGTTGAGCATCGCCTCTTCGAAGTTGGCAGCGCTGCGCAACGTCAGGCCGCCCAAGGCCGCGACCGGGAGCGTGACGCGGGCGGCCATCGACCGTCCGGCATCGGCCATCGCCCTTCCGGCCCTGCCGACGCCTTCCATCGAGCGCGAGGCGGCCTCGGCGCTGGCCTTGATCGACGCCAGGCCGCGGCCGATGTTCCCGGCGGCCGAGCGCATCGGCGCGCTCGCCCGGTCCAGGGCCTCCAGCAGAACCTTCAGGCGCAGATCAGCCACTCTTCCGATGCCTCAGTTGCTTGATCCAGAACGGCAGCTCGTCGACGTCGATCGCCCAGATGGTTTCGGGCGACCAGCCGTAGCCGAGCGCTAGCGCCCCGACGGCGTCCCGCCAGTCGGTGGGGACTTCTCGAAAAAACCCGCGACGGCCTTGCCGACCTCCTCGAGGTCGTCGACGTCGATCTGCTCGGCCGAGGAGGGCGGGATGCCAGCCAGGCTGGCGACGATCGAGATCAGGTCGTCGCCGCTCAGCTCGGCAGTCATGTTGTCGCTCAGCTTCAGGTGCTTGAGCGTGCCGAGCGTCGGCCGCCGCAGGACCAGCTCGGTGAGCGTCTTGCCATGAGCCTCAATCGGATAGGTGAGCTTCACGGTCGTGCCGGCCATGGCTAGCGGACCTCCTCGGCCGACTTGCCGTGGAAGAGAACCTGCAGGTTCCCCTCTTCCGTCTGGCCATCGCCGTCAGCCGCGTACCAGGCCTCGCGCAGGACGACGACCTTGCCGTTGGCCAGCTCGAGCGTGACCGTGACCCCGTCGAGGGCGATCAGCGCCGACAGTGCGAGCTCGCTGGAGTCGGTGATCTCGCCTTCGATGCGCGCGACCTGCGGGGTCTCCTTGTAGCCGTGGACGGCGTCGGCGCCGACGATCGCCTCCCGCTTCCCGGCGCCGAGGTTGTAGGTGAAGTTGCCCTTCGCGTCGTACTGCGTGCCGTCGATCGCGAAGTAGATAATCCCGCCCCTGCGGTTCGACATGGATCGTCTCCCTTAGAGGATGAAGCGGATCTGCGCGGCGCCGATCCGGAACTGGTTGACCAGGTCGGGCGGCAGCATCCAGTCGAGCCGGTTGGGATCCTGCGCGTTGCGCTCGCAGATCACCTGCTCGGCGAAGGCGTCGACGTTCTCGACCAGGCCGAGCTCCTCCCAGGTGCGTGCCCGGGCGATCGCTTCGGCCTTGCCGATCTTCGGCGTGATCAGGGCCTGGCCCGGCGCGCGGATCCCGTCGTCCTTCAGCTTGGCGCGCGGATACTTGGTCAGGATGTAGTTGCGGAAGTCCGCGCGCAGATAGCCGAGCGTGAGCGGCGTGTTGAGGTCGAGGTAGGCGATGTCCGCGGCCCCCGCGCCGTTCGTCTTGTAGGTGGTGACCAGGCGCTGGACCCTGACGGTGCCGCCGTCATCGTCGTAGACCGTCGAGATGCCGTCGTAGAGCAAGAGGTTGCTCTCGGCCCGGGTGAAGGGCCCACCGGTGTTGACGATCGTGATGTGCTTGCTGTCGACGCTGTCGCCGAGCGTGCCGAGCTCACCCTGCGTGCCGTGGGCGGCGACGATGGCATTGCCCTCGATCATCCGGAACGGCCCCCAGCGGTCGGCCAGCTCGGTGTTGAGCGCGACCAGGTTGGCGGCGTCCGACCAGGGAACCGTGATGACGTGGTAGTGCACGTCGCCGAGCTCAGCGAAGACCTCGTCGATGTCCGGGTTCGCCGTACCGCCGGCCAGGCGCATGCCGGCGTCGCCGGCCTTGGCGGGCAGGCAGCCGACCAGCGGCAGGGTCTGGAAGGGCCGCGCCGGATCGATGTTGCCGTGATAGCTCGCGACGGCGGCCGTGGCGGCGGCCATCTCGTCCGGCGGCGTCGGCCGGCCGGTGGTGCCGGTTTCCGGGTCAAAGGCGACGGTGACGCCGGCGGGCAGCGCGTCGCCGCGGAAGTAGTTGAGCCGCAGCTCGAGGTCGTTGCCGCTCACGCCCTTGTTCTTGGCCGTGATGTCGACTTGCGTGTCCTCTTCGCCGTTCACCGCCGCCGTGACGGGGCAGTCGGCCTCGGCGTTGATGGCGGCGGCGACGGCGGTGGCGATCGCAGCGGCCGCATCGCCCGAGGCGACGGCGACCCGGACGCGCCGGCCGGCGACGTAGATCGAGATCGTCCCGGCCGCCGAGGCCGGACCGCCGAACGTCATCGTGCCCGCGGCGGCGTTGGCCGCGTCAGCGTCGGCGATGGCGACCGCCCAGGTTTCGGTCCAACCGTTGTTCTGGAAGTGCCGCTCGAGCATGCGCGCCAGCTGGGAGCCGGCACCGAAGAGATCCTTGGCCTCCTCGGCGCTGGTGACCCGCACCGGCACGAGCTCGTCCTGGGTGCCGGCGGCGATCGACTGGCCGATTACCAGGTGGCGGTAAGGGAAGAGCCCGGGCCCCTGCCACGCCTGCGTCGAATCGAACTCGACGTAGACGAAGGGGACCCTGAGGTTCGTCGGGATCTGGTTGAAGGAAATCGACGACATGGATCAGGTCTCCTTCTTGTCGCTGCGGGCAGCCTTGGCCGTCGTGCTGGCCTGGACCTTGGGCGCGGCCGGCTTCTTCACCGTCACGTCGCCGTCGCGCTCGCGGCGCAGCCAGTAGGGCGAGCGCTCCACCGTGGCGCCCTCGGCGCCGAGCAGCCGGCCATCGGGATGCCGCACGCGGCGGCCGGCGACCGGCGTCACCAGGATCTTCGTCATGGCCTTCAGGCCCCCTCGAGTTGGACGTGGTCTTCGGTCTCGTCACCGGGCTCGGCGTCGAGGTTCCAGCCGGCGACGGCGAGGGTGAAGGGATCGCCCTCGACGCCGCGCGGCTCGGAATGAACGGTGGTGAGAGACAGCTCGGCCGAGTTGCAGAGCATAGAGCCGAACATGACCGGGCCGCTGTCTGTCAGCTGCCAGCCCCAGGCCGACTCCTCACCCTCGGGCCCGAGGCGCTCGACCAGGCCTCCCAGCGTGTCGTCTGCGCGGAAGTCCGCCTCGATCGCGTCGACCAGGCTGTCGAGGACCGTCTCGGTGGCCTCGGCGTCCTCGAGGCCGAGGAAGCCGCGCAGCCGCCATTCCGTCTCCACCTTGACGTACATCGAGCCGTCCGCGCGGACCCGGCGGCGCAGGCGGCGCAGGTACCAGCCGCGCAGCTCGCGCTTCGCGCCGGCGCCGGCGGAGGTGTAGAGCTCGACCAGCGTGCTGGCCTGCTTCGAGTAGCGTTCGAAGCCGTGCACCAGACCGAGCTCGGAGCGCGCCTGCAGCTTGGCCAAGATGGCGGCGCGGACCTGGGGTGTGGTGGTCACTGGCCACCTCCGGCCTGGCCGATCCGCTCGACGGCACGCTCGCCGGCGCGCGCATAGAAGGTGCGCAGCTGCTCCTCGGTGGCGGCGAAGCCCTCGGCGAACATGTGCACGCCCTGACTGCCGTGCGCCTTGATCTTGCGGGCGATCGCATAAGCCGCGCTCTCGGCCTCTACCTCGGAGAGTCCCAGCTTGTGCTGGGCCCAGAGCTGGAGCGGCTCGATCGGTGGGAAGTGCGGGCGCGTGCCGAGCTCGACGGGCACCGCGTAGCTGAGCGCGGTGCCGACCTCGCCGCGGACCAGGCCGGGCGCGATCTGCGGATCGCGCGCCTGGATCGAGCCCGCCAGGCCGCCGCCGGCGCCGACGCCGCGCGGCGTGCGCTCGACGACCTCGCGCTGGATCAGCAGGCTGCCTTCCCAGGTGGCGGCGCCCAGCTCTTCGACGACGATCTCCGGCGCCTTCTCGAATGCCTCCAGGATCTGCCGCGCGTTCGGCAGCTCGAGACGGATCTCGATGCCCTCTTGTGTAGGCGAGCCGGCCATCAGGCGCGCCTTCCCTTGAAGAGGCGCGGCTCGCCGCGGCTGTCACGCTCGCGCGGCACCACGACCGTGCCGGCCGCCACGTTCCGCTTCGGCTCGATGCCGAGGTGGTTGTAGTAGCGCTCCGCGAACTTGCGAGCGCGCGAGGCGAACGACGTGGACTTGGCGCCGTAGTCGACGCTGTCGGCCTCGATCGTCGGCGCGCCTTGGCCTGCCGTCAGGGTCGCCAGCTGCTCGCACAGCAGCGAGGCGGCGAAGCAGGCGACGGCGACGCGGTCGGACTGCGGGACGGTGTCCTCGCCGGCGTCGACCGCGTGGGGCGCCGTGAAGACGACGCCGATCTCTTCGCCGGTCAGCGCCGGCGTCTCGAGCCAGATCCGCTGGCCGAGGGCGGTGAGCGTGAGGGACCAGGCTTCGGACGACAGATAGCGCGGCGGCGCCTCGCCGATCGGCCGCTCGATGTTCTTGAGCTTCGAGTACTGGGTCGCCCAGCCGTCCGGCAACTGCAGGAAGGCACCGGCCTCCGCCGCAACGACGGTCTCGTAGCTGTCGCGCGGCCGGTCCTGGGAGTAGCGGGAAACCGCCGCCGCCAGGGCCTGGTCGCGATCGGCCTGGCTCAGCCCGTCCACCGCGTCGGGGACGAGACTGGCGATCAGGGCCTGGTGATCGGCGAGGGACATGGCGGCGGCGGTCCTGGGAAGTCGGCCGGTGTTGCGCTAGCGGCGCGACAGGGTCAGCACGATGGTGACGTCCGAGAACTCCGGACTGGAGCCGCCGACTTCGAGGTCGACGGTCACCTCCGCCTCGTCCGCCACCACGGCGTCGGACAAGGTCCCCTGAGTCACGGAGCCGGCGGTGACGTCGATCGGCGCCGAGAGCAGCGTGGTGCCGCCCTCGAGCACGTCGACGGCGAGCGTCGGCGTGGTGCCAGTCGAAGCGCGGGCCGAGGCCTGCACGCCCAGCACGTCGGCCGGGAACGGCAGCTCGAGCGCGATCGCCGACGTCGCGTTGGCGTCGACCGTCGCGAGGTGGAAGGTGACCAGCTGCACGTCCGGAGCGGTCAGCGACAGGTTCGGCTGGTCGGCATGGGCCGGCTGCGGCACCAAGGCCAGCAGCGCGACCGCCGCCAGGGCGGCCAGGCCGGCGGCCATGAAGTGGAAGCGGGTACCGAAACGCATGGGCGTGCTCCTGAGTGGGTGAACCCGGTGCCCTCCGGCCGGAGGAAGCGGCTCCGGCCGGAGGGTCTTCGGCTTGGCCTCCGGGGCAGGTCGCCGTTCCGACCTCGTCCCCATCGCGCCGGCTAATCGGCCGACGGCAGCGGCTCCCTGGGTATCGGGTCAGTCGGCGACGACGGACTTGTCGAAGCCGCGGAAGTCCTGGACGGTCCCGCCGTAGATGTGGCGCAGCTTCCAGGTCATCTTGTCGTTGGTGAACATCGACCCGGCGGTGGGGCTGTCCTGGACGAACAGCTCCGGCTCCTCCTGGCCGTCGAGGAAGCCGAGCTCGATCATCGGGATGTCGTTCGGGTCGGCCGCCAGCGCCCAGTCGGTCGGGTCGCTCCAGTACCAGACCGGCAGGATGTCGAGCGTCAGGGACTGCACGAAGGTCTTGTCGTTCTCCGTCGTGCGCCGGAACAGGTCGACGGCCGTCTCCTCGAGCGTGTCGGGCACCAGCAGCGAGCGCGCCGGGATCGACAGCTTCTCGCCCGACCCGGGCTCGGTGTGGCTCTTCATGCGCAGCCGCGCGGCCGCCAGGGAGCCCGACGCCAGCGCCGTCGTGCCGAGGTTGGCGTGGTCGTTGTGGAACAGGTTGACGTCGTCGTAGATCACCGGGTTGAGCCGGATGAAGTCGAGGACGAACTTCGCGAGGGTGCGCTTGGCGGCGCCCGACAGCTTCGTCGGGATGCGCCGGATGACGCCGACGTCGTCGTTGCGGATCATCTCCAGCGTCACCGACTCCGTCCCGCCCCGCTTCTCGATCCGGTAGGTGGCCTTGTCGTCGTCCGGAGTCTCGAAGGCGAGGTACGGCGCACCCTCGCCGACGACGGGGATGTCCCCGTAGCCGCCGATCTGCGTGCGCTCCTGGGTGCGGAAGTCCTGGATCGGCACCGTCGTGCAGATGCGCTGGTATACGTCGTAGACGCTCTGGTTGCGGTACATGGCCTGCATGCGCCGCGCGATGCTGTCGCCCAGCACGTTGGAAAGGGTCGTGCTGTCGTAGGCCTCGCGGAAGTCGCCGATCGCCAGGGCCTCGCGCAGGCGCTGGCGGTCGCAGTGCTGCAGCTGGCCGGTGACCCGCTTGTCGCCCGTGATCTCGACGTAGATCTCGCGGAACGACTGCGCCTGGCGGTGATGCTTGTGGGAGGGGTCGAAGAACGCCTCCAGCATCTGGCCGACCTTCTCCGGGCGGGTCTCGCCGAAGGTGATGTCGGCGCCGCCGCTGCCCAGGCCGCTCGGCCGGCCGCCGCGCGTCAGCTCGGTGACCAGGTCCAGCTCCTCGCGGACCGCCTCGCGCACCGTGTCGACGTCGGCGAACTCGCCGGCCTCGACGCGCTTGACCAGGCGGTCCTTCATCTTCGCGGGCAGCTGCGAGCCGTTGACGGCCTCGCGCATCGACACCTCGAGGCGCACCGCCGCGGCGGCCTCGGCCGCGATCTTCTTCGGGTCGAGCGCCGGCGGGTCGCCGCGACCCGGCTCGGGCTCGCCGCCGAGCGCCTCGGTCATCCGGGTCTCGAGCTCCTCGTCGGTCAGGCTCTCGGCCTCACCGGCCTTCAGCAGGCCCCGCTTCTTCAGGGCCTCGATCAGTCGCGTGCGCCACATGGCGTCTTCCTCTTCTGCAGGGGACTGGGCTTCGACCAGCTGGATGACCTCGCCGCCGGCACCGGGCTCGACGATCAGGTCCACGCTGCTGACCTTCAGGAACTTCTTGGCCTCACGGACCATGGTGCCGCCGCGGCGCGCCCGGGCGACTTGGCAGGAGGCATCGATCGAGAAGCCGAAGAGGCCGCCGAGGCCGCGCTCGACCGCCTCGCGCATCATGGTGGCCTCGGCGCTCTCGGCCGAGATCACGTCCAGGCGGGCCCGGATCTCGCCCTGATCGGCGCCGGCGCCCTCGACGAAGCGGGCCTCGGTCAGCCGACCGAGCAGGTTGCGCACCGACTTGCCCTTGCCCGCCAGGTGCTCGTCGTCGGACTTGACCAGGACCCGCACGTTCTCGAACAGCGACACCGCCTCGCGCAGGACCGCGTCGGGGTAGTAGTTGCCGTTGCCGCTGAGGCCGGCCCGGATCACCCGGATCTCGAAGGCCAGGCCATCCTTCCCGCCGGCGGCCTCGACCACTTTGACCAGCGGGCCCGGCAGATCGCCCCCCGGCAGGTCCCCCTGGGCTTCGGTCACGCCGCCGACCGGCGCCCAGCTCTGGACCACCTCGGTCGGCGAGCCGATCGTCACGTCGCTGTCGGTGACGCTGTAGGGGTAGCGGTAGAACTTGCCGTCGCGCTTGGCGACGAACGTGTCGCCGTAGAGCGCCGTCACCCAGACCCAGGGGTCGTCGTCGCCGGCGACCTTGAAGATCTCCCGCAGCTTCGCGTCGAGGATCTGTTCGACCTCGCTGAAGCTGCGCTGGACCGCCTCGCGGATCGCCTCGGGGCCGATGGCGACGCCGGCGGCCGGCAGCATCGCGGCGAGACGCTTATGCCTGCGCTTCATGCTCTGGGTCCTCGCTACTTCGGCGCCCGGCCGCGGAACCGCTGTCCGTCGACCGTCACCACCACGAGCTCATCGCCGACCAGGTTCACCGCCAGCAGGTCGGCGGGCTTCGCCTGGCGCGTCGTCGCCTCCAGCTTGCCGCCCTTGCCGCGCCTGGTGACCCGCACCGGCGAGCTCACCAGCTTGAGGGCTGCGGCGGCCAGGTCAGGTTCGCTGGCCCGGCCCTTGCTGCTCGCCTTCTTCGCCGGCTCGGCGGCCGGGGTCGTCTCGGCGACCTCGGCCACGGGCTGGGTCTCGCTCTCGGGCGTCTTGGCCATGTTCGCTCCGCTTGCTGCGTTCCGTTGCGTGCCGGACTGGACCGCCCGGCCGCGTTCGTGCAGCATCGCTTTGCCGGCGCGCCCGGTCCCTTCCCACGCCGGTGGGAAGGCAGCCCCGGTTCCGGCCGCAGCGGCACCTCCCCCGAACCGACTTCCTCGAACGCCTTCGCATCGACCGTTGAGCGGGTTTTGAACGCCGTCGAACGCCCTTCGGCCGCTTGAGCCGGGGGTTGGCGCCGCCGCCCGCGGGCGGCAGCCAGCGGGCCGGAAAACGGCTCGGCGCGTTCGAGGGCGCTGAAGGGGCGGGTTTCGGGCTAGAGCTCGCCGCGCAGCTGGGCGACGCGGCGCTTGTTCTGGGAGCCGGCAAGCTCGGCATCCGTGAACGGCAGGGCGCCGGCGCTGCGGACCTCCCAGCTCTCCATGAGGGGCAGCGAGATGCAGCCGCAGTTGACCGTGTTCTTCGGCGTGGCGTCGGGATCGCGCGGGTACATCAGCCGCTCGCCGCCGACCAGGAAAGGCTCGCTCGGCGCCTTCACCTGGCCGTCGGCCAGGTCGTGGGTGATCCGGCTCTCCAGCTTGCCGCTGCGCCGCCACTGCTTGCGCAGTCCGGGCAGCGCTTGGCCCGCCTGCAGCATGCGCTCCTGGTTGGCCGTCGAGTAGGCGCGGCCGAGTTCGGTCCGGACCACGGTCAGCGCGCGGCCGGTGCCGCCCTCCAGCTGGCTGCGCACCGCGTCGATCGCCGCGAAGGGATCCTTGAGGCCGGTGACGACCTGGCCGATCTCGCGGTTGATCCGCCCGACCAGGTCGGCCGAGATCCCCTCGATCCGGCTGGTCATGAACGAGCGCATGGCCAGGAGCTGCCGGGGGTCGGGATTGGCGAACATCGCAGCCAGGCGGATCTCGCCGGCGGCGAGCGGCGCGTCGACCGCCTGGATGCCGGCCCGCCACCAGGCGTCCGCCTTGCCGTTCGCCGCCGCAGCCGCGGCCCGGCCGAAGTCGGCCATCTGCCCACGCACGCCGACCTGCAGCTCGGCCAGGCGCCAGCGCTGATAGTCGGTGGGCTGGGAGGCCAGGAGCCGCGTGATCTCGCGGTCGCTCTCCTCGAGGAGCTTGAGGACCTGGTCGGCGGCCTCGCGCTCGAGCACCTTCAGCTCGGCGATCGAGGCATTGCGGGCGGCGCGGAAGTCGTCGGCGCGAGGCATGGCGAGGCCGCTACTCGGCGGCCCGGGCGGTCTCGTCGGCAGGCGGCTCGGGATCCTCGGCGATGCCGCCGTAGACCGAATCGACGGAGCGGCGCTTCGCCTCCTCGCGCGCCCGCGCCAGCTCCTCGACCGGGTCGATCTCGGCGCCGAAGAGGCCGGCGGCCAAGCTCAGCAGCTGCACGCCCGTCTGCTCGCTCATGACGCCGCTCTGGATGCCGATCATCACGGCCTGGGCGACCGCCTGGATGGCGGCCGCCATCTTCGCGGCGTCGGGCGTGTTGAGGGCAGGCCAGACGACCTGGAAGCCGTGCTTGTCGCGGTCGTAGCTCTCGCCGCTCGCCTTGAGGCGCTGGCGCACGACGAAGCGGCCCATAGTCTGCAGCAGCGAGGTCAGGGCCCGCTGCTTCATGACCATCAGCTTGAGCGTCGGCTCGTCCATCTCGCCGGCGGTCGCCCTGTTGACGTCGCCACCGCCGCCGAACCAGTGCTCCGGCAGGCCCTGGCCGCCGAGGATGTGATTGCGGAACAGCCGGGCGAAGCCGCCGCCGTCCTGCGCCTTCAGGTCCGGGGTGACGGCGTCCCACTCCTCGCTGTCGTTGTGCACCCGCGTCGAACCCGGCGCCGGCGCGAAGATCTTCTGGGCACGTTCCTCGACCTGCTCGGGCGTGGCGCCCTTCAGCGTCACGTCCCAGATGAAGGCGCGCAGCTGCTCCCAACGCTCGAGCTCGGCCCAGAGCGCGGCGTCGAAGTTGTCGATCCAGTCGGCCACGGCCATGAGGTCTGGAGCGCCGCGTGTCCCGGTCGACAGGGCGTTGATCCGGAAATAGAAGGCGTCGCCGTCCGTGTAGGACTCGCGCAGCTCCTGGGTCTGCTCGCTGAACAGCTCCTCGTCGAAGCCGTTCACGATGACGCGGTAGCGCCGCTTGTAGGTGAAGGCGTCCCGGCGGATCGACAGGCCGACCGGCTGCGTCGCGTTGTCGGGGTCGGTCATCACGGAGTCGATCTCGCTCGGGTCGATCGAGGCGACGCGGACCTGGCCGTTCGGCGCCGCGAAGGCGGGCAAGGCGAGCTCCCCGAACAGCAGCAGCTCGCGCGCCATCTGCACGAACTTGGTCTCCATGTCGTTGATCGGGTCGAACCAGAAGTCCTCGAGCCATTCCTGGACCGCGCTCTTCGGATCGTCGGCCTGGAAGGTCACGCCCTCGGCCAGGAGGAAGGCGAGCTTGATCTCGATGAGCCAGTTCGCGAACGGGTTGGTGCGCCACAGGTAGACCGACAGCTCCTGTGCGCGCCTCAGCGTCGGGGCCGCCAGGTCGCGCTTCTTCTGGCCGACCTTCCGCCAGTCGTGCTCGTCAGCGTCCACTGTCTGGCCGGCCGCCTCGCGCAGCGATGCGCTCTGCTCGATCGTCGGCTCGAGGCGGCCGGGCTCGCGCTCGGCCGGCGGTCGCAGCGCTTCGAGAAAGGCGCCGGTCGCGGCGCGGAGGCGGTGAAGCGCCATAGCTCAGATACTCCCGATGAAGCGTTTGCGCGGCCCGGTCTCGCCCCGGAGCGTCGGCACGGGACGGTCCAGGAGGCGGCTCCGCTCCGCGTGACCGGAGCGATAGGTTGCCGGCGCGGCCTCGATCGACGCGCCCGCCGGCGGCGGCGTCGGATCGCTGCCGGCGGTGACGGCGAGGAAGCAGGACCAGGCGCGGTCGGCGTGCCCGCTGGCGTCGGAGTCGGCGACGAAGCGAGGTGTGCCGGTCGGGCCGAGGATCTTCTTGAGCTTGTGCAGGTCGGCGCGCAGCCGGATGTCGCCTTCCGGGATGCGGATGCGCCGGTCCTCGAAGGCCTGCTTACCGGCGGTCGCGAGCACCAGCTTGTTGCCCGGCGTGAACAGCACGCCCTCGACGCGCAGCTCGCCATAGCGGCGCTTGGCGTCCTCGACCGGCTTCTCGCCCATGCCGGTCTGGTCCATCGACAGGCGGGCGACGCGGTAGCGCCCGAACAGCTCGTCCATGACGGCGTCGTGCTCCGCGAACTTGGCGCGTCTGAGCACCCGGACCTCGCGCGTCCAGAGCACGTCGCCGATCTCCTCGAGGACCCAGGCGACCCAGAGGTCGTTGCGCGCCGCGATGTCGTTGCCGATGTAGCAGGGGCCGCCCTGGTAGAGCTCCGGCCGGCCTGCGTCCTCGTCCTCGACCGTCATGATCAGGTCGTAGGACAGCCAGGCGCTCGCCTCGTCGAGCCACTGGCACTCGTACTCCTGCGCCCAGGCGTCCTCGTCGGCCAGGCCCCGGCGCAGTTGCTCGGCATCGCGCGGCAGACCGTCCGCGATCGCGTTGTGGATCGTCACCACGTGCCGCGACCACTCGCCGTCGTCCGAGGTCATGAGCTCGTAGAACTTGTTGCCCTTGCCCTTGGGGGTCGAGGTGATGCGCAGCTTGAAGCCCGCGGAGATCACCGGGAAGAGCGCCGCCCAGATCTCGCGGCTGTCTTTGTGGATCGCGAACTCGTCCAGGTAGACGTTGGCCGAGTAGCCGCGCGCGGTGTCGGGATTCGCCGGCAGTGCCACGCACCAGTGCTCGTCGCTGATCCGAACCTCGTAGCTCTTGAAGACCTGGTCGCCGAAGGAGATCTCCGCCTCGAGCTCCCTGAAGGCCACGTCGTAGGCCTTCAGGTGGGCGATCAGGGCGCGCAGGTTCTCCTTCGATTGCCGCTCTCCGCGCGAGAGCATCAGCCAGGGTGCAGGGCGCCCCTCGACCACGCCGCCCGCCAGGTCGTCGGCCATCTCGAGTGTCGTCGAGAAGGTCTTGCCGACCTGCCGGGACCACTTGCCGATCTTGAAGCGCGAGGGGTCGCTGATCCAGCGTCCCTGGTAGCCGTAGAGCGCATACTCGCGGATCGATTTCATGGGCCCTACCGGATCAGGCCGAGCTCGCCGCGGATCTGCTCCAGGGCATCCTTGCCGAGAGTGACGCCGGCCTTGGCCGCGCCGCGCTGCGCCGCCTCGATCGCCTTCTTGACGATCTCCTCGACCAGCTGCTCGCGAAGCTTCAGCTCGAAGTCCTGGTCGAGACGCAAGGCCCGGGCCAGCTCCGCGAGGCCCTTGCCCAGCTTCATCACGGCCGCGGCGTCCATCTCCTGTTGGCCGCTTTGCAACTTCATCAGCAGATCGAAGACCAGGGTGCGGGTCATCTCGACCAGCAGCCGACCTTGCTTGCCCTGGGCGGCGGCATCGCCCAGCTCGGCGACCAGGGCGTCGGTGACCTGGCGCGACTCTCGAAGGCGCTTCGAGACCTCTTCGAAGCTCTGAGCGTAGCGCCCGACGCTGCTGCGCGAGATCTCGTAGCCGCGCCCCTCGAGCCAGAGCACCAGGCCGTCGATCGACAGGCGCCCGGTCGCCAGCATGCGCTGGAACTCGGTGAGATCCGCGGGCGCCAGCTCCGTCTCGATCTTCGACTTCTGGGGCACCTCAGCGCCCCCGCGGCCGCCGGCTCACTCCGGGCACCACGGCGTCGCCGGACGCCACGTCGTGGCCGTACTGGGTCAGTGTCGCCAGAATCAGGCCGCCCAGGTCCTCGAGCTTCAGCAGGCCCTGCTCCGAGAGCCAAGTGAGGTCGGTCCTCACCTGCGCGCGGCTGGCGCGGAAGGCCATGCCCATGGCGTCGAGCGCGCGGTCGATCATGTCCTCGCTGGCCGTCTCGTGCTTGTCGGCCGCCAGCAGGCGCAGTATCTCCCGGCGCCGGTCCTCGGCCTTGATGTCGGACAGACTCATCGCCCGCGTCCCCTGAGTTCGTTCTCGACGAGCTGGTCGACGGCTTGGCCGATGCCGGTCATGCGGCTGCCGAGGCCGTCGAACTTGGCGTTCACCGCCTCGAGCTTGCCCTCCATGCGGGCCAGCGAGGTCGCCAGGTCGGTGACCATCTCCCGGGTCGGCAGGTGCTCGAGCTCGGCCTCGACACGCGCCAGGCGCTCGCCATGGCTGGTCGCCATGTCCTTAACCGCGCTGATCCGCGTGTGGACGAGCGTGAGCTCAGTCTTGCGGGCACCGCGGATGTTGCCGAGGACCGAGATCACGACCGCGGTGATCGCCGCGGCCGCGCTCAGCCAGGGCGCCCAGCCGCCCAGGTCGATCGCGACCTGCTGTTCCATCACTTCCCCCGTACCGCCTTGATCAGGCCCCCGACGAGTCCGCCGGCGGCGGTCTCGACCGCGCCGCTCGAGTGCAGCCGGGAACCCGCCGCCAGCTCGTACTCCTGCGCCTTGTCACGCTCGCGCGCCGCCATGTACCGCCTGACGATCGCGACGCAGGCGGCGAAGCCGGAGCCGAAGGTGATGGCGACCAGCTCCCAGACGTCCTTGACCTCGGCGAGCAGCGCCCAGACCGATCCGACGTCGGGCGGCGGCGCGCCGAAGAGAACCGCGCCGGTCTCCACCGCCCACTGCAAGACCGTGATCGCGACCAGCAGCCCGAAGGCCTGCAGGACGCGCTGGATTGACTTCATGGCGCGCAGCGCGATCTCCGGCCGGGCCGTGGCGCGCACCCACTCGGCGCTGCCCTTGGTCAGCGCCTCCTGCTGCCGCGCGTCGATCCGCGCCAGCTCGACCTCCTGATCGAGCATCGCCTTCACGACGACCGCCTGGTCCTCAGGCGGCAGCGCCTGGATGCGCTCGGCCAGGCCCTTGACCGACGTCTCCGCCGGAACCTTTTCGCCGGTTACCGATTCGTAGGCGGCGCCGGCGACTTCCCTAATGGCGGGCTTGGCCAGCTTCTCGAAGAGCCAGCCGGCGCCGGCCGCGATCAGCGCGGGCAGCATCAGGCGACCCTCGCCAGCCGCTCGAAATAGGCGATGGTGTCGCGGTTGCGCTCCATGAACTTGCCGGGCGTGCCCTTGCCCGGGCCGTTGTACATGCGCTTCCAGGCCTCGGCGTGGCCCATCCAGTCGCCGGGCGCCGGCAGGCTGTCCGGCCAGGACCAGTAGAGGACCCGCGCAAGGCCGCAGGCGAGCCAGTCGTTGAAGGCCAGATGGTCGGCCATTCCGTCCATGGTGGGGTCGCCGTCCGGCAGCAGCTCCACGGGGATCAGGCTGACGATTGCCTGGGCGAGCGACTCTCGCCCGCGCTCTCCGAGCCAACTATTGAGCAGCTTCACCGTGCCGGGCTCGATCTGGAAGCGGCTGCGGGCGGGGCCGTTGGGGACCTGCAGGGCGTGCTGCAGGTCGGACTCGGCGACTGCTGTACCGACCAGCAGCTGGCGAGCCGACAGGCTATTCATCCGCGGCTCAGCCCCGGCCAGGACAGCGAGGGTCGGGACGACGACCTGCGTGTCGAAGAGTTCGATCAGTCTCTGGGAGGGCATGACCCACCTCGCCGCCTTGGGGTGCAACCAATGGCGGCAGGGTAGAAGTCTCGGCGCGCGTCGGCCCTTCCCACACTGTTGAGAAGGCGGCCTCAGACGGGCGGTGGCGGAGTGTGTCGCGGTCGGCGCGGCGGCGTCAATTGTCCCCACGACGGAGGGTTGCCAAGGCGCGCACCCACCTTCTAACTCCCCCGATCAACGCAACGAGGAGTAAGACAGCAATGGCAAAGAGCTGGAAGATCCGAGGCTACGACAGCGACACGTTGCTGTTCGAGCGCCGTGTGCCTGAGGAAACGATGTCCGAGGATGACATCGTCGGGCTCCTGAGATGCCTTGCATCGAGCGCCCTGACCGATGAGGAGGTGGTCTCTGCAATTCTAGATGGCGACGGCCGTTTGGAAATCCGCCGTGACACTACCGGAGGCCCTGATTTCGTGACCGAAGGCAATCCGTACTATACCGCGGAGCGTCGGTGAGAACGTCCGTCGATGATCCTCAGTCCTCCAGGACGATGCCGAGTCGGGCAAGATCGGCCGCAAGAATATCCGGCGCCATTGTTCCCAGCTTATCGAGGGTGCGCCACATGCCAAGCCGGCCAATCGCCCAGATCGCGAGCCCTCGGGATGACACGTCCAGGCGCCCCGCCTCGAGCACGATCGCGATTGCTTCGTCCTCGTCGAGTTGCCTCCCTGTCTTGGCGCAAAGGTATGCAAAGGTGGCCGGCCACTCCTTTCGAATCGTCGTCCATACGGCCTCCGAGACCACGCGAGCATCGAGCGCCGCTCGGCTGACGACCCAACCTTTGCAGCGCGAAGCGACCAACTCTGGCAGTATCTCGGTGAGGAGGTCCTGCTCACCGCTGTAAGCGAGCACCTGTGCGGCTCCTGCATCACGAGTTTCGCGCCAGCATTCGAGCACCGCTTGAAGATCGAATAGATCACAATCGGCCGTGAGTGCACTGAGCCAGCGCCGGCGACCATCGCGGGTTCCACTGCCGCGCCACCGCTCCAGGACCAGTGATCTGACCTCCTGGCTCAGATGGGGGTAGAGGCGAGAGAGAAGCGCTTCCGCTCGCGATCGCGTCTTCCGACCAGGAAGATCGGAGCGCGTGAGACTGCAGATCCGCTGTGCGAGAACGTCAAGTTCTTCTTGATTGGAGCCATCCTGCCCGATCCTGCCTAGCCTGGTTAGGATCGGTGCTCGCACTTTTCCTGCGGCACCGAGCGTTGCGATTGCCGCGGCGGCAGCTTCCGTAGCGGTCAGACACGATGCATAGGCATGCATCAGGTTCCGTTGGAACTCGTCCCCCGGTGCAGCTGTGGCGCAGGCGGAGATGCGCTCTAGCTTTCCCTCAAGAGACAGATCATCGCCGCTGACCATGCCTAAGCGGAGCGGCGACTTGGCCGTTTGACAGAGCTTGATGTCGCAGCGTCCGGGGAACGACGCACAACATTGGCCATGTAGGGCGGTAGGTCACCGATGATGCCCCTCAGCTCCTCGACGCGATCCGCTTCCTGTAGCTCTGCTGCACCCTTATTCTCGAAGACGTATGCGATCTCCCGCTGCCGGGCGTCGGGCTTCCTGGTCCTCCCGGACCGCCTCGCTTCTCGCCGCCCTTCCTTGGCAGCGCCAACCACATCGTACGCTGGCAGCGGGATCGTCTTCAGACCCGCGAGAAGCTGCTCCACGGTCACGATCTGCGCCTTCGGGAGGACGTAGTCGCCGGCACGAACAATGCCCGCCGCAGCCGCAGCTCGCTCCATCTCGGGCGTCGGGGGGAAGAGCGTGACGAAAATTCCGAGCTGCGCGCCTTCGGTGTCCACGGTGCCTACTAGATCGCGAATCATGGAAGGACCAAGGTTCTTCCCACCCTTTATCGAAAGCAGACCGTGAAGGTGTTCACGGCTCCCGCATCGGAAGAAGATATCGCCGTCAACGCCACGGTCGGCGCCCTTCTTGCCGCCGCCACGCGGCTGCCCGCTCGCGAGCCAAGTGGCCCATAGCTGGAACTCGTGCTTGTCTCGATCAGCGAGATCCACGGCCGCTTCGAACGTCGTCGGCCGACCGACGACCGGAATCTTCAAGCCGCGCCACTCGCGCTGCATCCTCTCTTCAATAATCTGAATCGCTATGTGCGTAACATCTATACCGGCCCATCGCCGGCCGAGGCGTTCGGCCGCTTCTACTGCGGTTCCGCAGCCACAGAAGGGATCGAGCACGACGTCGCCCGGATTGCTCGATGACGCGATGATGCGCTCGAGCAGGGCGACTGGCTTCTGCGTCGGGTATCCCAGGCGCTCGCCCGAAGTCGGCCCAACAGCGATGTCGATCCAGAGATCCTGCAATGGTTGTCCCTCTGCTTCGTGCAGATAGACCTTCAGGCCATCCTTTCTGGGGGCGCCATCGCGCCTAAGCAGGATCCTACCCTCGGCGTAGAGTTCTTCAAGGCGCTCTTCAGAATACCGCCACTGCCTGTTGCCACCCGGATTGGTGCCTCGCCAATCAACGGTCCTGGTAGGCGAAAAGTGGGGCGCGGTCAGGTTCTCGGCGCGGTAGCGGCCTCCCACGTCCTCATGCTTGTATCGAGCCATCTGTGCCTCAGAGTACTCGCCCCGCAGCACGTTGAATGTCTTCGTTGAACCTCTAGCGTAGAACAGGATCCGGTCGGCGATTCGGCCGAACCGCTTCGGGTCGTTGTGCGAGGTCGTACGCTTCCAGGTGATCTCATTCTGGAAGCGCTCGGCCCCGAAGATGCCGTCGAGAAGCACCTTCAGATAGTGGCTCGCCGTCGGATCGCAGTGGAGATAAAGGCTGCCCGTCGGCTTGAGGATGCGCCGCAACTCGATCAACCGCTGCGTCATCATCGTCAGGTAGGCCATCATATCGTTCTCGCCGAGGGCCTGGCGAAGAGCCCTCAATATGATCGCGGCCTGGGGGCAGGCGCCGGTGACGATCTGGTGATAAGCGTGTTCCGCCTCCTCGCCCCAATGCCAAGTGTCCTCGAACGCTTGAAGCTGTTCGCGCGACCGCTCACCTGACGGGGAGCGGAAGAGAACGTTGTAGTTGGCGTTGGAGTTGAACGGCGGGTCCAGGTAGACGAGATCGACGCTTTCGTCCGCAAAGCGCTCCCGCAGAACCTGGAGATTGTCGCCATAGAAGAGTGTATTGACCATGCCCGCCCCCTCGTAAGAGGGGAACAGTGACACCGCAAACAGGAATTTAGTCAAACGCTATGATTTCTGCCCCAGGTAAAGTGGTCACTTAGCCTGAGAACACAAGATCTGGCCACTATTCGAAGAGGCAGATTTGTCTGCCGGAATCTCGCCCGTTCTTCTCTCGCCGCACAGTCTCAGCATGGCAGCCAATCGTCCGCGCGATCTCCTGCACGTCTCGGCCTTGCTCGAGCAGGTGCCGGATCAGAGGGCGTTGCAGCTGCTTGCCCATCGGAACCTTGATCGTTTCGCCGCCGAAGCGGCCGGCGATCGCCTGTGCCGCCTCCCGCCCCACCGCCTCGACCAGCAGGCCGCCGCGAGGGTTGCGAGCAACGTGTACCGCCGTTCCGCCGAGCTGCCGGCGGAGCCGCAGCGCCACCTCAAGGCCGGCAGCCTCGGCGACCTCAGCCAGCTCGGCCGGCAGGATCTGGCGGTAATCGATGGTCATCGCGCGGCGATGCCCGCTATCCCGGCACAAGTCATGCGCATTCTCCCAGGCCGGCGAAGAGCGGTGCAGCCGGCGCAGCCGCATAGCCCTCGTAGTCGCTCGCGCGATCGAGAAGCGCGCGACACGGCCGGATCCACCGGAAGGTCGGCGCACTGACGCGGGCGCCGCGCTCCCAGACGATCCAGCAGTACGCCGTCGCCTGGCTGGCGGTCCGGTCGAGGCGGCCGTAGGCGATGTTCACCCGCTCGGAGAAGAGGGCGATCGTCGAGGGCGGGAGCGGCCCGAACAGGTCCCTCTGCCGGTCCTGTCCCTCCAGGAACTGCAGCCGCACGAACACCGCCACGCCTCGCCGCGCGATCGAGAGTCCCTTCCGGATGAAGGCTTCGGCCGGCTTGAACGGCGGATTGGTGACGATCCAGTCGGGCGCCAGGCCGAGCGCCTTCTCACTGCCCGGCCACAGGAAATCCGCGACCTGGAAGCCGGCGCCGTAGTCATGGACGTCGGTGCCGACGACCTCGCAGCCACCCTCGCGCAGCGCGCGCACCATGTCGCCCCGCCCGCAGGCCGGCTCCCAGACCAGGGAGCCGCCGATCTCCGGCGCCACGTAGCGCAGCAGCGCGCGCACCGGCCACGGCGGCGTCGGGAAGAACTCCAGGCTCTCCGCGGACAGCTTCCGGCTAGCCATGACCGCGGTCGAGCTGCGCTTGTGGGCGCCGGTCAAAACCCGGACCTCCGGCTGCGGTCCACGTCATCGGCGTCGTCGAGCACAGCGTCGACCATCTTCTCGTCGACCACCGTCTCGACGATCCGCCGCGCCAAGCTGTTGACGTGGACACCTCGGCGCCTGGCGTGCGGAGCGAGCCTGTCGAGCACGTCGACCGGCAGCACCAGGGTTCTGCCGAGCTGCTCGGCGGCCCTTGCGGTCCGCTTCATCGAGCGTCTCGCGCTGTGCTCGAGAGCGACGACGGTGGTCGCCTTGATCCCGATGCGCGCGGCGATCTCGCGCGTCGTCAGGCCTTGCCGCCGCAGAGCGATCACAGCGTCGGTGCGGCTCGGATAGCCGAGCGTTTTCTTGGACGCGGCCACGATTAGAGCGCTCCCACGGCAGCGAGGATCGCCGCCCAGGCGGCGAGGTCGAGCAGTCCGATGACGATCCAGATCCTGACGAGCAGGGACATGCTTCGAGGCTCCTTTCAGGCGTCTTCCGGAAGGGCTTTTCCGAGCGCCGGCCGGAGCATCCGTCCGAGATCGCGGATTGCCTGGTCGGCTTGGCTCGGGGTCAGGCTCAGGCGAGTCGCGTCCGCCGGCAGGCCGGGCCGGCCGGCGAGCCAACGGTCGAGCGCGGCCGAACCGGCGACGGGGACGACGCCCAGCTCCGCCAGGCGCCGCCACTGCGCCTCGAGCACGCGCGGGCGCGGTGCTTCGACGGGCTTGTCGAGCCAGTGGTAGGGCCGCCAGTCGACCATAACTTCGCGGGCCAGCATCGCCTTGAGACCCTCGGTCGCCTTGTTGAAGCCGGCGCTGTCGAGCCACTGCAGCGCAGCGACTCCGCTCCGGCTTTCGCCGCCGGTCAGCCGCCAGCACCAGGCCGCCAGGGCACGCTCGCTCGGATCTTCGACGACGCCGAGCCAGTAGCCTGACAGCCACAGTGCCCGCAGCTTGGCGGCCAGCGGACCGGCAGCCGGCTTCCGGTCCTTCGAATGCGAGCGCGGCTTTGCCTCCCATCCCAGACGCCGGAAGTCCCCCAGAACCTCCTCGAGCTCGGCGAAGGACAGCGCGGTCGAAGAGCTTTTGCCGGTGACGCGCAGGAGCAGCGCCCGGTAGGTGCCGTCGTCGAGCGCCAGCTGACGCCGCGCGATCTGGATCTTCTGGATCAGGGGGCGCCGAGGGTCGAGGCGCGCAGCGGTCGTCACGAGCGCCTCCTGACGTCCTCGTATCGCTGGCCGCCGTAGAGTGCCGCCAGCTCGTGCTCCGTGACCAGCGGCCGGGGCTGCTCGTCGTCTCGCCCACGGAAAGAAACTGGAGACGCTGGCGCTTCGCGCGGCGGCGCCCGCCGGCGCGGCTCCCCCGCCGTGGCCGGTGCCGGTTCGGGAGCCGGCAGATCCCGCAGTCGCGCCATGCAGCGCTGCGCCAGGTCGGCACGGAAGCCGCCGGTGAGGACGTCCTTCGCGACGACGCGATGAGCGTGCCAGACGGTCGTGCTGTCGCGATGGCCCACCAGGCGGCCAACGCCTGCCATCGAGAGCGACGTGAGGCTCGCCAGCAAGTACATGAGGACCTGGCGAGGCTGGGCCACACTGGCCTTTCGCCATCCGCTCTTGAGGTCGGCCTTTGAGACGCCGCTTTCAGTGACCACAACCTCGAAGATCTGCTCGACGCTCCGACGACCCTCCGGTCGCTTGATAGTGGGAACAAGCCGAAGGGGCGTTGCGGAGCGCGCAGAGCGCTCTTCAGTGCGCCGCTCCGCCGCCTCGATCAGCGCCACGGGCTGCACGTGTCTGCCGTCGAGGCGGCAGCCATGCACAGTGTCGAAGCCGGCGGAAGCGGGTCCGAGGGCGGCGATCGCCTCCGCGACGCGGAGCAGATCGACAACCCACTCCGGCGCTTCGTCGGCAACGAGGATCTGCAGGCCACTCATCGGTCAGACCTCGCTCGAAGCCGGGTTGAGCTCGGCGACATCGAGCTCGGCGATGGTCGGCCGATGGACGTGCGGCACGACCGGCAGACCCTTGACCGGGGAGGCGAAGCGCCAGGCTCCGCGTTCGTCGCGATAGAGCCAGAGGTCGGCGCCCACCGGCCCGAGGTCGAAGCGGAAGAGATCGGGCCCGCCGGCGCCGGCGACGACTTCTGCCGCAACGAGGGAGAAGCCTTCACCGGCGGGGATCAGACAGGCGGCAACGACGGTGCTCATGGCGGTCGTCTCCTCAGGCGTCGGCGTAGGGCGCTCGGCTTTTCCAGGCGTCCGCGGCCGTGGTTTCGGGGGAAGTTCGGCCTTCGCCGGCGACGGCGCGGTAGCCCTCACGACCGACCAGCGGATCGTCTGGCGCCGGGGGCAGATCCGGCTCCGGCAGCGGCTCTTCGGCGGCGGCCGGGTTGACCTTCAGCCAGCTCTCGACGTTGGACAGCTCGGCGATCAGGAGATCGCGGGTGCGAGGGCGCGTGAAGCGGTTGTCGAGGTAGACGCGGGCCGCGAGCGCCAAGCTGCGCAGTCGCGCCTCCAGGACCTGCTCGCGGTTGGCGGTCATGGCCGCTGGCGCTCCACCGCCTGAACCGCCGCGTCGGTGGCTTCTCTGTGCGCGCCGGCGGCCTCGCGCAGGGCGTCGGTGCTCGAGCGGCTGCCGGCCAGTACCCTGCGGAGATGGCGCCAAGCTTTGTTGACGCCGGCCTGCAGCGGCTTTGGCACCTGGCGCCAATGCTCCTTACACATCAGGAGGCCCTGCGGCAGCTCGGCTGGGCAGGGCGAGACCGGGCAGCGGCGACGTTTCTCGACCATGGCTCAGGCGCTCCCTGCAGGACCCGCTTGCGCGGCGCCCGCAACGGCCTCGTCCAGGGCGACGGCCGGCGCCGGCGCGGCCGGCGCTTCGCAGGACGCCAGGTCAATCGGGATCGTCTGCCAGCGGGCGCGCGGGTTCTCGCGGTGCTGGATCCGGATGTACTCGCGTGAGCCGAGCACCCGAATGCTGTCATTGAGCGCGCCGACCGCCGCCCGCCACTTAGGGTCGTCGATCTCCAAGTCGCGCAGGCCGAAGAGGCGAGCCCGGTTGATCTGTCCCTGCTGGTCGACCTGAAAGGCGTGGTCGACGAGCGCCTTGATCTTCGGGTCGGAGTCGGCCGACCAGGCCTTGACGCACTCGTCGAACAGGACCTTAGCGACCTGCAGCTCCTCGCCGAAGGTCAGCGAGTCCTGGACCTGGACGATGATCCGCACGCAGCCGTCGAAGCTGGTCAGCGTGGTGTTGCCCTTGGCGCCGCCACGGGTGGCGCCGTACCGCTCGCGCAGCAGGTCCACGAAGGATGCGATGTCGTCGTAGGTGTGCCCCTTGAAGCGGCCGATCTGGGCGCTGAGCTCCTCCGCATAGCCGAGGATCTTCTTGACCGTCTGGTCCTCGAGCTTGTGCTGGGGCTTGACCAGGCTCTCGGGGACCAGGCGCTCCTTCGCGTCGGCCATGTAGCCGTCAGGCACGGCGATCTTCGTCATCGGTTGCTCCTCAGGGTGCGGGTGCAGGGCAGCCAGAGCAGCGCGAGCCAGCGCAGCTGCCGCCCCAGGATGGTCCGCGGCCGCCTCACGCGACGCTCCCGCGGATCGGGACGAGGTCGAGCCGACCGAACCTCGTGTCGTCGTGGGTGCGGCGGCCGAAGGCGACGTCGGCGACCAGCTGACCGGACTCGAGCCGGACGGTGCCGACGCGCCGGTCCGGTCCCTCGGCCGTGACGGCGTAGAGCCGGCCGTGGTGCGGCACCGCCATCGGGCTGGTGTTGAACTTCACCGTGACCGGGTCGCCGATCTGCGGCAGGCCGGCCGGGCGAAGCTGGGTCAGGAGGCTGGGCATGCTCGCCTCCCTCACCGGCCGACCTGCGGGGTGAGGCGCTTGTAGGCCTCGCGCAGGTGCTCGATGGTGCGCGCCTCCGGTCCCCCGGCCAGCATCGTCGCCATCCGCAGGACGAAACCCATGGCCCGCAGGGCGCCGGGCTTCTCCGCGATACTCTTGAGGAAGCGGACTTCCTCGGGATCGGTGATCGCCCAGGCCTTGACGATCGTGCAGATGTCCCGCTCGCGCGGACCGGCCTGGGTCATCGCCATGCCGATGCGCGAGAAGAGCTGCGCGAAGGCCGCCTTGCGCCCGCCGCCGTCGAGCCGGCTGTAGACCTGTTCGTTGCCGAGCAGCGCGATGCCGACGCCCGCCTGATCGTGGATGCTGCGCAGCTGGTCGAGCGCCTGGGTGGTCAGGTGCTGCGCCTCGTCGACGATGATCAGGCCGCCCTTGTCGCGGACGTAGCCGGCGATCGCCCGGCTGAAGCGGGTCTGCACGCGCTCCGTCAGGTTCATCGCCTCGACGATCAGGCTGAGCATCGGATAGGTGGTCGCCGTGCAGGGCTCGGCCGTGACGTGCCAGACGGTGCTGTTCGTGGCGGCGTAGTACTTCGCCGTCGTCGTCTTGCCCGCGCCGGCGCCCATGGCGACGACGCAGATCGCCGGCGCCACCTGCGCGAAGCTCAGCAGGTCGATGATTTTCCGTGCGGTCGGTGTCTCCTGGAAGCCGATCTCGCGCGGCAAGCTCGCGGCGGTCTTGGCGCGGCTCTTGAGGCTGTCGAGGCCGCGCCGGACGTTGGCCGCGACGGTCGCGTTGTCGCCCTTGTAGCGGCCGTTGCGCCAGCCCGAGAGCGTGCCCTCGGCGATGCTGATCTTGCCGGCCAGCGCCGCCTGCGACAGGCCCTCGGCCGACTGGTAGGCGCTCAGCTCCTGGCGCAGTTCTTCCTGCGCCTCCTCGGTCCAGCGGTCTTGCGCTTCGATGCTGCTCATGTACCCTCGTCCTCTCGTCCGTTGCTCGTTACCGAAGGCCTCGCCGTTCCAGCGGCGGGGCCTTCACTCGTCGGGGCCCTAAGGCTCCTGCCGGCGGTACTCCGCCAGTCGCGCGATCGAGGCGGAGAGGTTCCGCTCCATTTCCTCGACCTGGTCGGGTGTCGTGTCGGGCTCCGGCTTCATGGCCAGGGCCGTGTTTCCGGTCATCCGCAGGGGCCTGACGACCTTCGCTTCGGGCGCCGGCGCCTCCTCGGGCTTGGCCAGGAGCCGCATGACCTCGTCCTGGTCCATGGAGCGCTCGAGGGCCGCCAACTCGCGGGTCAGCTTCGTGCGCGCACCGCGGTCGCGGGCCTGCTTCTTGGCCGCGTCGGCGCTGTCGAAGCCGACCGCGTGCCAGCACTCCGCGAAGCCGAGGTAGGCGCCGTCGGCGCGGAAGACCTGCAGGCCGGCCTGGACGTCGTCGGGGTCGTAGCGGACGGTCAGCGTCCGGCCGATCTGGTCGTTGAGCCAGGGCGACCAGAAGCGGTTGCCGAGGACGTGGAGCGCGCCGGTTGGCTTGCGGGCGGTGACCGCCTCGGCCGTCATCAGGGCCAGCTGCAGGTGCTCAGGCTCGGCCTGGCGGATCGCCGCCGTCGCGTAGCTCTCCTGGAAGGCCTGGTCGAAGCTCTTGGTGCCGCCGCACACCTTGGTGCGCCGGCCTTCGCGGGCGTTGTGCAGCTCGATGCCGCGCGCGACGACGGCCATGAACGTCTCGAAGGGGACGACCTTGCTGCCGTAGTTGGCGGGCTTGGCGGCCGGGCTGTTGCCGGTGTAGGCACCCTCGAAGGCACGGTGCTTCGAGATCGACTCGCAGAAGTCGCCAAAGGCTCGCTCGATCGGCTTGCTCTGCCCGCTGTAGGGCAGCGCCCATCGGACCTCGACGCCGACCGCTGTCAGCAGGCCCTCGCACTCCTCAGGCTTGATCTTGTTGCGGTAGCGGGTCTTCTGGCCGCCGGTGATCAGCTTGGCGGCGAACTCGCGGCCGTTGTCGAGCACCGCCAGGCGCGGAATGCCGTAGGCCTTGAAGACGTCGTGGAAGGCCAGCCGAACCGCCGCCGAGGACGGGTTGAGGTCGACGCGCCAAGCCAGGATCTTGTTGGAGTAGAGATCCTGGATCGCGATCAGCGAGGGGCGCGCGCCTGCCTCGGCGCCAGGCATCGCGACGGTGATGTCGAAGGTGTGGAAGTCCGCGTTCACCGCCTCGAGGGCATGGAAGTGGCTGCGGTCGCGCTCGAGCGGTGGATAGAGCCGCTTCAGACCCTCGGCCCCTTCCCGGTGGAAGACCACGATCGGGTGCCAGATGGCTTCGATCCGCCGGCGCAGCGTCCGCTTGTTCGGGATCGTCCAGCCCTGGTCGCGGGCGCTCAACTCGACCTCGCGGAAGCAGGCCTCGAAGCCAGGCTTGGAGTTGTGCAGGTAGAGCGCCTTCAGCAGGTCCCAGGCCCGCGGATCGCACTCGGCCGTCTCCGTCTTGCCCTTGTGCCGCGGCGCCAGGCTCGGCAGCCGGTCGGCGGGATCGACGCCGCGCAGCGTCCGCATCCATTCGTAGATCGTGCTGCCGCCGATCTTCTCCCGGCGCGCGACCTCGGCTACCGCCAGGTTCTTCGGCAGGCCGCCGCGATAGAGCAGATCGACCGCCTGGATCAGCCGCAAGCGCTCCCGCGCCACCGCCTTGCGGGAATCGGGCAGGCTGTTGAACCAGCGCCACAGCTCGGGGCTCGGCGTGCGAAGCGGATCCTTGAGCTGACTCGGCTCGGCGTCCGCCGCGCGCTTCGACTTGAGGTCGTCCGCGACGAGCTTCGCCCGGGCGGCGTCCGGCAGCAGGAACTCGTGATACTCCCAGCCGCCGCCCCGCCCCTTTCGACGGCGCGCGAGCGGCGCACCGGCGGCGTTCTTCCGCTCCTGCCAGCGTTGCCGCTTCGCGAGCTCCAGGACGCCGCGTGCCGTGCCGGGCACCTCCGGCAGGCGCAGCTCGGCAAGCTCGGCGGCGGTGAACCACTCCTTCGCGAGGGTCATCGTCCGCCCTTCCAGCGCCGGCGGGCGGCGGTGCGCTCGGCGTGGGCCCGCTCTTCCTGCTCGGCCCACATCGCCTCGTCAACGGCGGCCAGGAACCGCCTCGGGATGATGACCAGGTCGAAGCGCTCGAGCTCGCTGCCCAGGACCCGCGCGTCACCGGTGGCGTGGATCAGCGCCAACGTCCGGGCGAGTGAGATGTTGTGGCTCTCGCGGGCTTGGCTGGCGTAGGCGTCGAGCATGTTCTTGCTGACCGGCTCGCCGAGGTATTCGCTCATCCTCGCGGCGACTTCTTCGCGGTCGGCGTCACACTCGCGCAGGGTGACAGCAATGGCCCGGCTGACGCGTTGCGCTAAGCTGACAGCGCGCACTTCGTGGTCGGTGAACTTCACGGCCACCGCCGGCGGTTGCCACTCCAGCAGCTCCAAGGTGCGCATGTCCCCCCGCTCCCGAGCCATGGTCAGACGGCACCTCCGGACGCAGAGGCTGCTGTGCGAGCCTGATCCGTCACGCCGCCTTCTCCTGAGCCAGGGCTTCCAGCCACTCGGCTGGGATCTCGCCTTCGGCCAGCAGCTGCTCGATGAAGCGGCGTCGCACCGGCTGTGCGGCGCGCGTCCAACCGTCCTGAAGCTTGCGCAGCTGCTGTGCGGCGGGATCGGCGGGGTCGGTGCGACGGCCGTCGATCGAAGCGATGGCGTCAGCAACCGACTTGGCCGAGCCCGCTGACAGCCGTTCGACGACCGCCCCCTGCAGGCCAGGCTCCAGGTCGGCCAGCGCCAGGAGCTCGGCCTGCTTGTCGATCAGCCGCTCGCGCGCGATGCGCCGGCGCAGCTCGGCCGGGATGCGGTTCGCAATCCTGACCGCTCGCTCGATGGTCTTCGGAGAGATCCCCAGCCGCTCCGCCGTCGATTTTGCAAACGACATCGTGTCGCTTGCAGACCCGGCCTTCGCGTGGCCGCCGGCGGCGTGCTGTTTCGTCTCGGGATAGAGGCGTTCCCAGATCTCCTTGCGCCTGGCCAGCGACACCGCCCGATCGAGCGGGTTCAGTTCGTGACGCAGCAGGTTCTCGTCGATCTCCAGCAGGAGCGCCTCGTCGGGCGTATTCGGATCGACCAGGATGACCGGTGCGCTATCGAAGCCGGCCTCGCGGGCGGCGGCCAGCCGGTGGCCGCCGGCGACCAAGTCGTAAAGACCCTCGTGCTCCTTGCCCCACTTGTTGCCCTTGGTGACGTCGCGGGCCGGGCGGACCATGAGGTGCGAGGTGAAGCCCTTCGCGCGCATGTCGGTCGCCAGCGCGTCGACCCATTCCGGGTCGACCTCGCGCAACCGATCGGGGACGCGAATGTCAGTGAGCGGCATCTGAAACGTGTTCATGCCGCCGCCCTTTTCTGACGGTGACCGGCGGCGTGCGCGGCGCTACTCTTTCCCGGACGAGAACGGATGCGGTCGCCTTGGCGGTCGTACCACTCGGGCCAGATGTCGAAGAGGCGCCGGCCAAGGTAGGCGGCGATGACCCGGTTGCCCTTCGGGCAGGGCTTGTAGAGGCACTTCCGGACAGTCGCTCCGGGAATGCCCGCGCTCTGCCCGAGAGCTTCCAGCGTGATCCCGGTCTTCCGAACTGCTGCCTTGACGTCTTCCGGGTGCTGATTGGCGAAGGCCATCGCTTCCCTCTCGTTGCCGGCCCTGCCAGGCCGGTTGTGGTCACGAACGGGAAGACGATAGACCCGAAGACGGGTTCGCAGCAAGCCGGAAAACAGGTTCCGAGTTCAGTTTCGCCTACATCAGGAGCATCACCGCTGATGTCTCATAAAGATCAATCGGTTAATGCTAACTCGGAAGTTGCGCGCGGTGCGGTGCCTTCGCTTCCGAGTTACCGTACTGAACTCGGAAAGAGGCTTCGTGAGGTCGAAAAGAGGTTCAAGAACCGTGAGGAGGCAGCGATCGCGGCGGGTGTCGCTAAATCCAGCCTGCAGCGGTGGGTAGAGGGCCGCAGCGATCCGTCGTTTGAGGGCCTCGCCAAACTGGCCAAGGCATCCGGGACGAGCATCAGCTGGCTTGCGTACGGCGAGGGCTCCATGGCGGCGGAGCCAGCGAGCATCAAGGCGGGAACTTCCGAAGCCACCGCTGGTCGCGCCATGGACCTCGACCTGATGCGCAACTGCATCATTGCGGTCGAGGAGCTGATCGAGGAACTCGCGCGCGAAGTTGAGCCGACCGAGAAGGCCGACATCATTCTGCGGGTCTACGAAGGCGAGCAGGACGCCCGCGCCACTGGCGGCGCTGGGCTGAGCGGCGCCGAGATCGTGAGGCTTTTCCGCGCAGCCTGATCTGTTTTCTCAACTTTAACGGACGGTGTGCCTACAGTCGGCTTCCACTGGGAATTGGGGGCAGACAGTGTCGGAAATCAACGAGATCAAGGAGCGCGCCAAGCTGGATATCGGTCACGCGGGCAAGCCGAAGCCTCGGGAGGAGGCCCCAAACCCGCAGATCGTGAACAACGGTACGATTGGGAAAGCGATCATTATCAATGGCGAGGCCGGAGGCACGATCATCATCTGTGGCACCTGCACGTCGCTGCCGCAGTCGTGCGGCACTCCTGACGCTTCCTTGCCATCGGAATCCTTCCGCGGCACCTGGTCGACTCCGCATCCCCGCCGCCGCCCGTGGAACCCGCTTCGAAGACCGCCGGGCCGTCGTTCGACCGTCGTTCGACCGCCTTTCGTACGCCGCTCGAGCGCCGACCGGCGACTCCAGGAGCTAGCGTCAATCGGCTGTTCGGCTGCTCGGACTCCAGGATTCAGCGCTGCGGCACGGCATGGCACGCTCATGCCGCGGAACCGGCGGATCTCTTCGGCCATCCCGATATGTCCCGCCCGATCCCGCCATATCCCGCCTCACTCCAGGATCACGTGTCACCTAACAGTGGGGCAACCTCCTACCGGTCACGCTCGGCAACATAGCATGTCCTGATACGCGACCGCGCCGCCCAGATCGGCCATCGGCCGGTAGAAGAA
>NZ_JBBDQW010000034.1:33457-38882 GCF_040905785.1 Tistlia sp. | reverse complement strand
AACCGCTCCCCACCAAGATCAGCCCGATTACGCCATCTCGGGACGAAGCATCCTTGGGCACTCCCGTCCGCTTCGTCCCGAGCGTGTCGAGGGACGTGAAAGCGCCGTCCAGGCTCAGACCTCGCCCTCGCGGCGCAGCAGCGCGAGGGCCGCGCGGAAGCCGTCCAGGCTGCGTTCCAGCGTCGCCGCGTCGTGGGCGATCGAGGTCATGCCGCCCGGCCAGCCGCCGATGTCGAGGCCGTTCAGCAGCAGCGCCAGGCGCAGCTTGTGGACCAGCCCGGGCCGGCGCTTCTTCAGCGCCTCGTAGCCGAGGGCGCCCGGGTCGAAGGCGCCGGGGCGGATCTCCAGCCCGTCGGGGTTGGTGAAGAGGTGAAAGGCCGAGAAGGTGCCGTAGGCCGCCCAGGACACGCCCTCTCGCTCGAACAGCTCGTTGAGCCCGCGGCGCAGGCGCTCGGCGCTCTCGTTGGCGCGTGCGCAGGCGTCGGTGGTCTCGATGATGCCGAGGGTGGCGATGCCGGCGGCGGCCGACACCGGGTTGGCGTTGAAGGTGCCGGGGTGGTCGATCTTCTCCCGGCCGCTCTCGCGCGCCGCCGCGAAGTCGAGGCCGTCGAGGATGTCCCGGCGGCCGCCGACGGCGCCGCCGGGCAGGCCGCCGGCGACGATCTTGGCGAAGGTCGAGAGGTCGGGCCGGATGCCGAAGGCGCCCTGGGCGCCGCCCGGCGCGACGCGGAAGCCGCTGATCACCTCGTCGAAGATCAGCAGGACGCCGTGCCGCTCGGTGAGTGCGCGCAGCGCGTGCAGGAAGGACGGCTCGAGCGGCACCAGGCCGAAGGAGCCGCCGGTCGGCTCGACGATGACCGCGGCGATCTCGGGATCGCCGGCCAGCGCCGCCTCGGCCGCGGCCAGGTCGCCGGGCGGCAGCAGCACGACCTGCTCGGCGATGCTCGGCAGCACGCCGGGCGTCGGCGAGCCGTCGAAGTGCGAGGTGTAGCCGGAGGTCATGTGGTCGTGCCAGCCGTGGAAGCTCGCCTTGAAGCGGGCGATCCGGCGCCGGCCGGTGAAGGCGCGCGCCAGGCGCAGCGCCAGCAGGGTCGCCTCGGTCCCGGAGCCGACGAAGCGGACCCGCTCGGCCGCGGGCACCAGCCGCCGGATCGCCTCGGCCCAGGCGATCTCGCGCGGGTGGTTGGCCGCGAACTGGGTGCCCTGGTCGAGGGCGGCGTGGGTGGCGGCCAGCACCTCGGGATGGCCGTGGCCGAGCAGCAGGGCGCCGTGGCCGCCGAAGTAGTCGATGTACTCGTTGCCGTCGACGTCCCGCTTAAGCGCGCCCCGGGCGCTCTCGACGTAGATGCCGTAGGGCTCCAGGTAGCGCGAATCGTGGGCGATGCCGCTCGGCAGGAGCTGCGCGGCCTCGGCCGCGAGCTCGGCGGAGCGGCGGGTGCGCTCGCGGTAGGCGGCGACGATCGGCGAGTTGCTGGCGAATCCCTCGGCCATGACGGTCCTTTGCTACTTGATCAGGTTGGGCAGCCAGAGCACGAACTCGGGCATCAGCGAGATGAAGACGACGACGAAGATCATCGCGACATAGAACGGCAGCGAGGCGACGATCGCCCGCTCGTAGGGAACCTTGGCGATCTGCGCCGCCGTCATCAGGGTCATGCCGACCGGCGGCGTGATGTTGGCGACGTTCAGGGTCACGATCATGACCATGGCGATGTGCAGCGGGTCGAAGCCGAGCGTCACCATCGCCGGCACCAGGACCGGCGCGACCACGACCAGCGCCGGCAGCACGTCCAGCACCGTGCCGAGCGCGAGCAGCAGGAGGTCGACCAGCAGGATCTGGACCCAGGCCTCCTCGCTGACCAGGGTGATGTAGGCCGCCGCGTCGCGCGCGATTCCGGAGCGCGTGACGAACCAGCCGAGCACGGTGGAGGCGGCCAGCAGGAAGAAGACGACGCCGCTGAAGCGCACCGTCGTGACGAGCGACTGGAGCAGCTTGGCGAAGGTCAGGCTGCGATAGACCAGGAAGCCGATGGCGACGGTGTAGACGGCGGCGAAGGCCGAGGCCTCGGTGATCGTGGTCGCCCCGCTCAGGATGCCGCCGAGGATGATGACCGGCACGAACAGCGCCGGCAGCGAGATCAGGAAGGCGCGGAAGGCGGTCCGGGCGTCGGTCTTGCCGTGGATCGGATAGCGCCGGCGCCAGGCCAGGTAGAAGCTCACGGCCAGCAGCGCGCCGGCCATCAGCAGGCCCGGCAGCACGCCGGCGACGAAGAGATCGAGCACCGAGACGTCGCGCAGCAGCGTCGCGTAGACGACCATGACGATCGAGGGCGGGATGATCGGCCCGATGATCGAGGAGCAGGCGGTGATCGCGGCGCTGTACTCGGCGGTGTAGCCCTGCTTCTTCATCGCCGGGATCAGGATCTTGCCGACCGCGACGGTGTCGGTGATGGCGGCGCCGGTCAGGCCGGCGAAGAACACGCTGACCGTGATGTTGACGTGGCTGAGCGCGCCGCGGACCCGCCCGAGCAGCGCGTTGTTGAAGGCGATCAGCCGCTCGGTCAGGCCGGCGTGGTTCATCAGCTCGGCGGTGAAGATGAAGTAGGGAATCGACATCAGCACGTAGGGCGAGACGCCCGAGAACATGCGGTCGGCGATGATGCTGAGATAGTCGAGGCCGCCCAGGGTCATCGCGCCGGCGGCGCCGGAGAGCACCATGACCAGGGCGATCGGGGCGCCCAGGAACAGGAGCGCGACGAAGACGGCGAGAGCGACGGTCATCGGCTCTCCCTCAGGTGCGGGTGGTCGTCGGCCTCGGGGACGAGCTGCTCGAGCGTGCCGTCGGATTCCTGCGGCCCCTCGAGCAGCGCGAGCCCGTCGACCAGGTGGATCAGCAGCACGAGCCCCGAGATCGGCACGCTGGCGGCGACCCAGCGGTGACTGACCTGGAACCTGTCTGAGACCATGAAGATCTGCGTCGACTCGAGGAAGTAGATCGCGCCCTGCCACAGCATGAGCGCCCCGAACAGGCCGATCAGCCCGACGATCGACCAGCCGACGAGGCGACCCGCCCTCGGCGGCAGGCGGTTCAGCAGGATCGCCATGGCGACGTGCTCGCCGTTCTTGAAGGCGATGGTGATCGACAGCAGGCCGATCCACGGCAGGAACAGCCGCGCCAGCGAATAGGTCCAGCTGAGCGCGGCCCCGGTCGTCATCATGTAGAGGAAGCCGACGAAGGAGATCGTCAGCATCACCAGGATGCAGCCGATGCAGATCGCGACCACGAGGCGATCGAGTGCGTCGCTCGCGCTACGCCACAGGCTCATAGCGATACAGGCTCATAGCGATCTCCGGATCCACGGGGGGCAAGGGGGGGCGCGCGACGGCGAGGCGGGAAGGAAGGCGGCCGACGCCCTCGCGCCGGCCGCCTTCGCAGAAGGTCGGCCTACTGGCCGTACATCTCCCAGTTCGCCCTGTGGAGCTGGCCCTCGATTTCCTCGACCTTGCCGAAGAGCGAATCGACGAGCTCCGCCTCGACGCCGAAGTCGTCGACGATCCACTCGCGCCAGGCGGGACGGGCGAGCTCGGCCATGCGGACGCGCTCCTCGGCCGGCAGGACGTAGCACTCCTCGAACTCCTTGCAGGAGACGTTCCAGCCGTCGATCGCCTGCAGCGAGGCGATGCCGTGGCCGATGCCGATGGCCTCCGCCGCCGCCTGGACGATGACGTCGCGGTACTCCTCGGGCAGCGTCTGGAACCACGCCTCGCTGACCATCCAGGACTGCGAGTTGTAGATGTGCCCGGACAGCGTCGTGTAGTCGTTGACCTCCCACAGCTTGAACGACTTGCTGACGCCGGGCGCGTTGAACTGCCCGTCGGCCAGGCCGGTCGAGAGCGCGGTCAGCACCTCGCCCCAGGGCAGCGGCGTCGCCGAGGCGCCCAGCGCCTTCATGGTCGCGATGTGCGCCGGGTTCTCCTCGACACGGATCTTCAGGCCCTGGATGTCCTCGACGGTCTTGATCGGCCGCTTGTTGTTGGTGAAGGCGACGAAGCCGCCGCCGTCGTCGAAGGTGCCGAGGTAGCGCAGCCCGGCCTCCTCGATCGCGCCCCGCATGAACTCGGCGTGCCAGGGGCCGTCGAAGTAGGCGTGCGCGACCTGCCAGCTCGGGAACAGGAAGGGGGCCGTGATGATCTGGTAGTCCGGGAAGAAGGAGGACATGGCGCCCGACGAGATGACCGTCGCCTGCACCGTGCGGCCGGCCTGCGTCTCCTTGGCGGTCTCGACCTCGCTGCCGAGCTGCCCGTTCCCGTAGATCTGCACCTCGACCTCGCCGCCGGTGCCGGACTCGACCAGCGACTTGAAGTGGGTGAGGCTGGGCTGGACCTCGTTGTTGGTCATGTCCTCCGGCAGGATGTGGGCAATCACCATCTGGTACTCGGCCGCCGAGGCGACTCCGCCGCCGGTCAGGACCAGTGCCGTCGTCGCGGCCGCGCAGAACAGCCGCGATCCGGCGTGGGACCATCGTCCCGCAAATTCTTTCATGAACATCGATTTTCTCCCTGTCATTGCCGTCTTCGTGAACTTCGGCAGGTGCAGCCTAGTCCGCCGGGACCGGTTCTTGCAAAGGCCCCGGCCGAGATCCGCGTCTTCGAGACGAGGGACCGGGGGCATCGGCGCGCCGTGGGCGCCCTCCGCTGGCGCAGGGGAACCGGCCGGCGCCGCGCCCGGACATGACGAGCGCGCGGCGGCGTGGCATAGGGTGCGACCATGGACCAAGGCACCGTCCTGCTCGATTCCAGCCTGACCGGCCGGGCGCGGCTCTTCGCCCGCCCGCGCGAGGTCGTGACGCTGCACGCCGGCGATCCCGACCTGGAGGGCGCCTTCGCGCGGCTGCAGGCGGCGCAGGCGGCGGGCTTCTGGCTCGCCGGCTTCGCCGCCTACGAGCTCGGCTACCGGCTCGAGCCGCGGCTCGCCGGGCTGCTCGCCGGCAAGGCCGGGGCGATGGCCGGGCCGCTGCTCTGCTTCGGCGTCTACGAGGGCCCCGTGGCGGCGGCCGAGGCGCGGGCGCTGCTGGCGCGCTGCGACGCGGCGGCGGGCGAGGCCGCCCTCGAGCGGGTGACGCCGGGGCTGGACGCCGAATCCTACGCCGCCCGCTTCCGCCAGGTCCGCGCGCTGATCGCCGCCGGCGACATCTACCAGGCCAACCTGACCTTCCCGCTGCACCTCGAGACGCGCGGCGATCCCCTGGCTCTCTACGGCCACCTGCGCCGCGCCCAGCCGGTCGCGCACGGCGCGCTGGTCGCGCTCGAGGGGCCGCTGCTGCTCTCGGCCTCGCCGGAGCTCTTCTTCCGGGTCGATGCCGAGGGCTGGCTCGAGACCCGGCCGATGAAGGGCACGGCGGCGCGCGGCGCGCTGGAGCGCGCC